>DFIE01000114.1 GCA_002372735.1 Clostridiales bacterium UBA3705 | reverse complement strand
TGTTTCCGCAGGCTTCTCCGAGAGTAGGGGCGGATGCCCACATCCGCCCTCGCATGCAGGCAAAAACGGGGGACAGGGCCGATGTAGGCATCGGCCCCTACTGAATAGATACGTTTTAAGTTTAAATTCCCCCGGGGCGGAGGCGTCGGCCTCTGCCCCGGGGGGTTTTATTACAGCTCTGTCAGAACCGGCAAAATCATGGGGTTGCGCTTGGTGGTTTTGTACAGGTAGCCGCTCAGATCGTTTTTGATGGTGGCCTTGATGGTGGCGTGGTCGCAGATCCGCCGGGCTCTGCAGTGGTCCAGGGAGTCGTTTACGATGTAGCGCATGGCCTCCATCAGATCCTCAGAGTCCTTCACGTACACAAAGCCCCGGGTGATGATGTCCGGCCCGGAGATCACGCTGCCGTCGTCGGCGGACAGGTTCACGCACACCACAATCATGCCGTCCTGGGCCAGGTGCTTCCGGTCCCGCAGGACCATGGCGCCCACGTCGCCCACCACGGTGCCGTCCACCAAAATCCGGCCGGCGGGCACGGCCCGCTCGGCCAGGCGGCAGGTCTTGGCGGTGAGCTCCAGCACGTCGCCGATGTCGGTCACAAACACCCGCTTGGGGCTCATGCCCATCTGCTGGGCCAGCCGGGCGTGGACCTGGAGCATCCGCTGCTCGCCGTGGACCGGGATAAAGAACCGGGGCTTGATCAGCGCGTGGATCAGCTTCAGCTCCTCCTGGCAGGCGTGGCCGGAGACGTGCAGCCCCTCGGACTTGTCGTACACCACCTCGGCCCCCTTGCGGTAGAGCTCGTTGATGATGCGGCTGATGGCCTTTTCGTTGCCGGGGATGGCGGAGGCGGAGATCAAAATCCGGTCAAAGGGGGTGATCTCCACCTGCTTGTGGCTGGAGAAGGCCATCCGGTACAGGGCGGACATGTTTTCGCCCTGGGAGCCTGTGGCCACAATGACCAGCTTGTTCTTGGGGATGGATTTGATCTGGCTGATGTCCACCACCGTGTCCTGGGCGGCCTGGAGGTAGCCCAGCTCCCCGGCCACCTGGAGGATGTTCTCCATGGACCGGCCGGTCACCGCCACCTTGCGGCCGTAGCGCCGGGCGATTTCCAGGATGGACTGGATGCGGTACATATTGGAGGCGAAGGTGGTCACGATGATCCGCTTGTCGCAGGCCTTGAACTGCCGGTCCAGGCCCTCGGTGACCACAGATTCGGAGGGGGTGTAGCCGGGCCGCTCCACGTTGGTGGAGTCGCACAGCAGGGCCAGCACCCCCTGCTTGCCCAGCTCGCCGAAGCGGGCCAGGTCGGTCATGCCGTCGGGGGCGGTGGCGTCGATTTTAAAGTCGCCGGTGACCACCACCCGGCCCACCGGGGTGTGGATGCAGAAGGACACGGCGTCGGCGATGGAGTGGTTCACGTGGATGAACTCCACCTGGAAGCAGCCGGCCTCCACAATTTCGCCGGGCTTGTGGGTGACCAGCTCCACCCGGCTGGTGAGATTGTGCTCCTCCAGCTTCAGGCGGATCAGGCCGTTGGTCAGGGCGGTGCCGTGGACCGGGGCGTTGGCGGCCTGGAGCACATAGGGCAGCGAGCCGATGTGGTCCTCGTGGCCGTGGGTGATAAAGTAACCTCTGAGCTTTTTCAGGTTGTTGACCAGATAGGTGACGTCGGGGATCACCAGGTCCACGCCGTACATATCGTCCTCGGGAAAGCCCAACCCGCAGTCAATGACGATCATGTCCTTGCCGTACTCCAGCACGGTCATGTTTTTTCCGATTTCGTTCAATCCCCCCAGGGGGATGATTTTCAGTTTTTCAGACAAATTATAATTCTCCTTTAATTCTATTCATTCCGTACGGGCCAAACTCGAAGAGTCACGAAGTATGCCCACATCGGCCCACGCCCCCGTTGCATTGAGAGGGGCACAGATGGGTTTTACGGATCCGGCTCGAAAATTTTCCCTCATTATACCACGAACCGGGGAAAAATCAACACGAAAAACGGCTGCAGGCACAGAAAAAACGCCTCTCCGGCAGGCTCCCGAAAAGGCGTTTAGGACTTGCGGATGAATTTTTCGCAGCATTTGGGGCACTTGATGCAGATTTTGCCCCGGCCCCGGGGCACCCGCACCGTCTGCTTGCAGTTGGGGCAGCGATAGTACCGGTTTTGCCGGTCGCTGATTCTGGTCCACCAGGTGCGGAACCGGCGCTCCTCCCGCTGGCGGGCCTCCAGATTTTTGGACAGGCAGCGGAAGAGATAATACACCAGCGTGCCGTAGCTTACCAGCAGCACCAGCACCCCGACCAGGGTGCAAACCGGCCCCAGTCTGGACAGGATGTTGCCCACCAGGGACAGGCCCACCGCAAGAAAGAGCAAAAACAAATTGAATGTGTCCACGCCGTTGCGCCCCCACATCCAGCGGCGCACACCGTCGGCCATCCGTTGCAGCGTTTTTCGGAACATATGATATCACCTGTCCTACATTATAGCCCACTTTCCGGCAAAATCAAGGGCAGGCCCGGATTATTTACAGAACGTTAAAAAATCGTATTTTCGAAAAAAACTCCACAACCCCATTGAGAAATACCCGGGAAACTGCTATAATAAAAAGAAAAAGTATGATGGATGTGTGTTTGTTGTGAAGTTTGAAACCTGGAATGTTTCGGCCTGCGCCGAGTCCCAGGCCAAAGCGCTGGAGGCGGCGGGGTATTCCCCCCTCACCGCCCGGGTTTTGTGCGCCCGGGGCTGCCACACCCCGGCGCTGGCCGCCGACTATCTGCGCTCCGATACCCCCCTGTGCTCCCCCTTCCTGATGAAGGATATGAAAACCGCCGCCGACCGGGTCCGCCTGGCCGTGGCCAGAAAGGAGCACATCGCCGTCTTTGGGGACTATGACGTAGACGGCATCACCTCTACCTGCCTGCTCACCGACTTTTTGCGCAGCCTGGGCGCCCGGGTCACCAGCTATATCCCCGCCCGGCTGGAAGAGGGCTACGGGCTCAACGAGACCGCCCTGCAGTGGCTCAGCCGCCGGCAGGTCAACCTGGTGGTCACCGTGGACTGCGGCATCACCGCCGACCGGGAGGCCGAGCTCTGCCGCAAGCTGGGCATGGACCTGGTCATCACCGACCACCACGAGTGCAAGCCCACCCTGCCCCGGGCGGTGGCGGTGGTGGATCCCCACCGGCCCGACTGCGGCTATCCCCACACGAACCTGTCCGGGGTGGGGGTGGCCTTCCAGCTGGCCAGCGCCATCTGCGGCGACCAGCAGGCCATGCTGGAGCGGTACGCCGACCTGCTGTGCCTGGGCCTGATTGCCGACGTGATGCCCCTGCGGGGGGAGGTGCGCACCATGGTGGTCAAGGGGCTGCAGGCCCTGGCCGACCCCCGCCGCCCCGGCCTGCGGGCCCTGATGAGCGAGTGCGGGGTGCTGGGCAAGGTGCCCACCGCCGCCACCATCGGCTATCTGCTGGCCCCCAGGATCAACGCCGCCGGCCGGATGGGCCGGGTGGAGCTGGCCCTGGAGCTGTTCACCACCGAGGATTCCCACCGGGCTGCAGAGCTGGCCGCCGCCCTGTGCCAGCTCAACCGGGAGCGGCAGCAGGTAGAGGCCGAGATCTACGCCCAGGCGGTGCAGATGCTCCCCGAGGACAGCGCCCCCCGGGCCATCGTCCTGGCCGGGGAGCAGTGGCACCAGGGGGTGGTGGGCATTGTGGCCTCCAGGCTGAGCGAGGAGTACAGCTGCCCGGTGTTTCTGATCTGCATGGACGGGGACAAGGGCAAGGCCTCCTCCAGAAGCTACGGGGGCTTCCACCTGTTCTCCGCCCTGACCAAGCTGTCTGACCTGCTGGAGAGCTTTGGCGGCCACGAGCTGGCCGCGGGCTTCACCATCCGGCGGGAGCACATCCCCGCCTTCCGGGCCGCCATGACCGCCCTGGCCGAGGAATACTACGCCGCCGCCCACACCGCCGACACCCTGCAGGTGGACTGCCGGGTGGAGGCCGGCCTGCTGACCCTGGAAAACGTAGAGGGTCTGGCCCAGCTGGAGCCCTGCGGCACCGGCTGCCCCAGCCCGGTGTTCTGCCTGCAGAACGCCCGGGTGGACCAGCTCAGCGAGGTGGGGGGCGGCAAGCATCTGCGGCTCAGCCTGGCCTGCCCCGGGGGCAGGGCTCTGCCTGCCATCTTCTTTTCCACCACCCAGCTCCGGGCCGGGGTGGCCCAGGGAGACCTGGTGGACGTGGCCTTCCTGCCCCAGGTCAACGAGTTCCGGGGCAACCGCTCGGTGCAGCTCAACGTGGTGGACATCCGGCCCGCCGCCCACTTCCGCACCCAGCTGGGCCGGCAGATGGACCTGTACGACCGGTTTGCCGCCGGCCAGCCCCTGTCCGCCCAGGAGGCGGACCAGCTGCTGCCGGTGCGGGCAGAGTTTGTCACGGTGTGGCGGTATCTGCTCTCCCACAGCACAGGGGGCCGGCTGCAGGAGGAGTTCCCCTGCATGACCCGCAAGCTCGGCCGCTCCACCGGCGAGAGTCTCACCCCCGGCAAGACCCGGGTGTGCCTGGCCGTGTTTGCCGAGCAGGGGCTCATCTGCATGAAGCGCTGCCCCCGTTACCTGAGCATTGAGCTCACCGCCGACGACCGGAAGGTGGATCTCAACACCAGTCCCATCGTCCAGCGTCTGCGCCGGCTGCGCCGGTGAGCCCCCTCAATTTGACGAAAGGAGGCTTTCCCCATGGAAACCTTCCAGGAACACTATGACTCGATGATGAAGGCCATTCACCGCTACGCCCCCTACGCCGATCTGGAGTGCATCCAGCGGGCCGTGGAATACGCGGACAAAAAGCACCAGGGGCAAAAGCGGAAGGACGGCTCTCCCTATATCATTCACCCCCTGGCCGTGGCCGAGATCGTGGCCGAAATCGGCCTGGATACCGACGCCATTGTGGCGGCCCTGCTCCACGACTGCATCGAGGACACCGACACCTCCTTTGACGACATCGCCTCCCGCTTCGGCCAGACCGTGGCGGAGCTGGTGGAGGGCGTCACCAAGCTGACCCGGGTGGAGTTCTCCACCCTGGAGGAGCAGCAGGTGGAGAACCTGCGCAAGATGTTCATGGCCATGAGCAAGGACATCCGGGTGGTGCTGATCAAAATCTGCGACCGGCTGCACAATACCCGCACCATGGAGTACCAGTCCAGGGCCAAGCAGATCTCCAAGTCCATGGAGACCATGGACATCTACGCCCCCCTGGCCCACCGGCTGGGCATGCAAAAGATCAAATGGGAGCTGGAGGACACCTCCCTGCGCTATCTGGACCCCGACGGCTATGACAAGCTCATGGGCTATCTGGACGCCCACCACGCCGAGAGCGAGGCGTTTATGGAAAACATCCGCTCCCGGATCTCCGAGCGGATGTCGGCGGTGGGGATTCCCTGCTCCATCTCCGGCCGGATCAAGCACGTCTACTCCATCTACCGCAAGATGAAGGCCCAGAACAAGACCCTGGACGAGCTGTACGACCTGTACGCCTTCCGGGTGATTGTAGACTCCATCTCCGATTGCTACAACGTGCTGGGCCACATCCACGAGATGTTCAAGCTGGTGCCCGGCCGGTTCAAGGACTATATCTCCACCCCCAAGCCCAATATGTACCAGAGCCTGCACACCACCGTCATCGGCGACCAGGGCATCCCCTTTGAGGTGCAGATCCGCACCAAGGAGATGCACGAGACCGCCGAATACGGCGTGGCCGCCCACTGGAAGTACAAGCAGGGCATTGAAACCGGCAGCGAAAAGGAGTTTGAGTGGGTCCGCCGCCTGCTGGAGGACCAGCAGGAGACCGACGCCGAGGACTACATCCACTCCCTCAAGGTGGATATGTTTGACGACGAGGTCTTTGTCTTCACCCCCCGGGGCAAGGTGATCTCCCTGCCTGCGGGCTCCACCCCCATCGACTTTGCCTATGCCATCCACTCCGGGGTGGGCAACTCCATGATCGGGGCCAAGATCAACAACCGGATTGCGGGCTACGACGTGAAGCTCCACAACGGCGACATTGTGGAGATCCTCACCTCCAAGTCGGCCAAGGGCCCGTCCAGAGACTGGCTGGGCATCTGCCAGTCCAACCAGGCCCGGTCCAAGATCAAGCAGTGGTTCAAAAAGGAGAAGCGGGAGGAGAACATCGTCCGCGGCCGGGCCAGCTTTGAGGGCGAGCTGCGGCGGAACAACCTGTCCCCCCAGCTGCTGCAACACGAGGAGCTGCTGCCCCAGCTGCTGCGCAAGCTCTCCTTTGAGAGCCTGGACGACCTGTACGCCGCCATCGGCTACGGCGGCATCACGGCCATCAAGGCCATGGGCAAGATCAAAGAGGACCTGGTCAAGGCCAGCCGCACCGCCCCGCCCAAGGAGGCCAAGGTGGTGGAGATTGCCAAGCCCGTGCAGCAGAGCCGGCACAAGGACTCCGGCGTGGTGGTGGAGGACATCGACTCCTGCATGATCAAGTTCTCCCGGTGCTGCACCCCTGTGCCCGGAGACGACATTGTGGGCTTTATCACCAAGGGCTACGGGGTGTCCATCCACCGGAAGGACTGTCCCAATGCCCAGGCCGCCAACGACCCCCGCATGGCGGCCCGCTGGGTCAAGGTCAGCTGGGCCACCGACGAAGAAAAGCCCTTTGCCACCACCCTGGAGGTCCAGGCCGAGGACCGGGACGGCCTGCTGCTGGACATCGCCGCGGCCCTGACCAGCCTGCGCATCCGCACCAAGGAGATCAACGGCCGGGATCTGCCCGGCGGCCGCTGCCAGTTCACCGTGACCTTTGAGGTCAAGGGCGTGAGCGAGCTGAACACGGTCATCAACAAGATCCGGGCCATTCCCAATATACTGGACGTCCGCCGGGGCCAGAACTGACCCCGGCAGCCGGATTATCAAACACTGCAGGAGAGACAACCATGCGCGCTGTACTGACTCGCGTCCGGTCTGCGGACGTGAAAATTGACGGGGCGATCTGCGGACAGATCGGCACCGGTTTTTTGATTTTGCTGGGCGTAGGCCCGGAGGATACCCGGCACGAGGCCACCAAGCTGGCGGAGAAGCTGCTGGGGCTGCGCATTTTCTGCGACGCCCAGGGCAAGATGAACCTGGGGCTGGAGTCTGTGGGGGGCCAGGTGCTGGTGGTCAGCCAGTTCACCCTCTACGGCAGCGTCCGCAAGGGCCGGCGGCCCAGCTTCACCGGCGCGGCGGACCCGGCCCTGGCGGAGGAGCTGTACGAATTTTTCCTGGCGGAGTGCGCCCGTCTGGGCTATCCGCCCCAGCACGGCCGCTTCGGCGCGGACATGAAGGTCTCCAGCGTCAACGACGGCCCCGTCACCCTGGTGGTCGACTCCGCCGACCTGGCGTGAGTGCCTCCGGGCGTGTGCAGGTTGCGAACGTGGACGTA
>DFIE01000013.1 GCA_002372735.1 Clostridiales bacterium UBA3705 | reverse complement strand
CTTTTTATAGTTCAGCACCGCCTTGACGCGGGTTTTTACAGAGGTTTCCCCAAAGGCCACAGGGCAGGCGGCAGGGAGGCGGCCGGCGCTGCAGTTCAAAAGTGTCTGGGAATACGCCGCACGCTCTGCCGGCTCGAGGGTGCGGATCACCTTCTCGTCACAGGCCAGCTCCATATCCCTGCAAAACAGCCGGTAGGCCAGCAAGCAAAGGGGGTTAAACCAGTGCAGGCTCAGAATCAGAAAGCCCAAGGGCTTCCAAATATGGTCCAGGCGGCTAAGGTGCGCCCGCTCATGGGCCAGCACACAGCCCCGCGCCTCCTCGCTGAGGGAGGACGGGAGATAGATCCTGGGGCGAAGAATTCCGAAGATGAACGGTGTTTGCAGGATGTCGCAGAGGAATACGTTTCCATCCAGGCGGATGGATGCGGCCAGCCGTTTTTGCAGCAGCATCGCGCTGGCAGCCGCATACAGCAGCATGCCTGCCAGACCCGCCAGATAGAGATATGTCAGCAGGGGCACAGACACGCCGCAGCCGGCCGGCGCGGCATTGGGCACGCCCGCGCTGTCTGTCGGGGTCGCCGCAGGCGCCTGCGGCGCCTCGTCCAGGCCCAGGTCCACCTCCAGCAGGGGTTCCGCACCCTCTCCGGCGGAGCGGAAGAGCTCCACCTCGCCGCTCTCATTCAGAATGGCCGGCGCCGCGCGGAAGGCCGACAGGGGAGAAGGGAGGCTGACCGGACACAGCAGCCGGACCGCCACAAGTGCCCACATTGCGCAGAGGATCCAGCGCGGTGCCCTTTTGAGCAGAGCTCGCAGGAGCACCACAGCGAGAATCAGCACGCTTCCCGCGGCGCTCATGTTCAGCAGCTTCAGAAAGATCGTGTTCATTGTTCTATGCCCTCCCGATAAGTGTCGATTAGCTGTTGAAGCTCTTCAAGTTCACTTTTGGATAGGGGCTTCCGGGACGTGAAGGCAGCCAGAAACGCCGGGAGCGAGCCGGAGAAGGTTTCCTCCACGAAGCGCTCACTTTGCGCGGCGGCAAAGCCCTCTTTTGACACAAGGACCCGTACCGTGCCGTTCACATTCTGAAAGATCCCCCGTGCGCAGAGCTTCTTCAGCACCGTATAGGTGGTGGATTTCTTCCAGCCCAGTTCCTTTTCACATAGCCGCACCAAAGCCGTTGAATTGATTGGTGCGTTCTCCCAAATCAGTTCTGCAAAGCGGGATTCTACCGCTCCCAATTTTTTCTCATCCATAAATCGCCCTCCTGAGAACAGGTCTATTAACTATCAACCTCACAGATAGTCTATCATGAATAGACCTGTTTGTCAAGAGGGTATTCATTCAAGACGCTCCGTGCTGCAGAGTGGCTTTTATCATCTGCGCGAAGAACCATCAACACAGGCCGGAGATCACGCGGCAGAGAGGGCAAATTTCCTGGATCGTCCCTTCGTGGATTGACAAATCTCTCGGCTGTGTGTATAATTTAAACGGAGTTTTATGCTTGTTGGCATTCAAATTTGTGCATTTTTATGGAGGAAGGCAATGAGAGATTTAAAGCACCTGATCTTCTTTGAAAACCTGCTCCAGGAGGCGAACAACGACCTGGTCAAGCAGGCCCGGCAGGAGGGCAGGTACGCCCTGGGCTACACCTGCTATTTCATGCCGGAGGTTCTGCTGGATCTGCCGGGCTGCTTTTCGGTGCGGCTGCGGGCGCCCCGGTGCGGCTCACCGGAGATGGCCACCTACTACATGTCCAACCGCACCTGCCACTACGGCCGCAGCCTGATGGAGCGGGCTCTGGAGGGCGGCTTCAACTTTTTGGACGCGCAGCTGGCCACAGAGACCTGCACCGTCACCTGTCGCTTCCAGGAGCACCTGAAGCAGATGGATGTGATCCAAAACCCCAATTTCTTTTGCGAGTTCACCGACGTCCCCTTCAAAAAGACCGAAAACAGCTTTGTCCATTACCGCCGGCAGCTCCAGGCCCACGTCCTGGATCCTCTGCACGAAAAATTCGGCATTGACACCTCCGACGAGGCCCTGCTTGCCGCCATTGCCCAGCACAACGAGGTCTGCCGCCTGATCTCCGAAATCGGCGCCTATCGCAAGCTGGACAATCCCCCCATCACCGGCTATGAATTCCATGTGATCCAGCTGGTCAGCCTGACCTGCCCCAAGGATTTGATCCTGCCCTACCTGCGGGAAACCGCCGAGGAGCTGAAAACCCGCCAGCCGGAGCTCCGCTCGCCCTTCCGCATCCGGGTGGTGCTGGCCGGGGCCGAGAACGACGATCCCTACTTTACCCAGCTGCTGGAGAGCTGCGGCGCCCTGGTGGTGGCCGACCGCTACTGCTACGGCTCCCTTCCCGGCCGGGAGGAGATTCACGTGGCCGAGGGCCAAAGCCCCCTGGACGCCATTGCCCGGCACTACCTGTCCACCAGCATGTGTCCCCGGTTTATGCCGCAAGAGGATATGCGGGGCCGCAAGAAGTACCTGGCCGACCTGGTCCGCGAGTACCACGCCGACGGTCTGATCGTGGCCAGCAACAAGTTCTGCGAGTACTGGAGCTATGAGCGCACCATGGATGCGCTGATTTTGCCCAGAGATTTCGGCATCCCCACCTGCTCCATCGAAAAGGAATACGTCAACTCCGCGTCCGGTCAGCTGCGGACCCGCTTCCAGGCCTTTATTGAGAGCGTGGAAATCAAAAAGATCCAGGAGGGCGCCAAAAAATGAAAAAGATTGATCTGAAAAAGCTGAAACAGCTGGATGTCAAAAAACTGGCCAAGGATTTCTGGCAGGGCAAGCCCCACGGCGAGCGCCGCCTGGGCGAGCTGTACGAGGACAAAACCGGCCTGTACAAGCACAGAGAGTGGCGGGGGGTAAAGGACACCTTCTACTACTTCAACAACATCTGGCTGTACAACTACATCATGATGGTGGGCGACATCATGAAGTTCGGCGGCCCGGTGATTTTTGCCAAGGGCCTGTGGCGCTACCGATGGATGGGCCAGACCTATCTGCCCGTGCTGCACTGGTTTGACCGGGGCCTGGAGGGCCTGCGGGGCGAGGCCCTGCGCGCCTCTGCCTGGCACTACCGGGCCATGGTCTGCGTCACCATCAACCAGTTTATGAATATGTTCAAGGCCGATGCCAACCTCCACGGGGGCAAGCACAACGAGGCCTGGCATCACTCCATAGCCCATAAAGAGACGGTCTGGGGCGGCATCTTCTATCCCTGGGCGGACAAGTTCACCCACATCCCCCTGGAGATGATTCCCTACTTTGTCACCTGCCATGTGAACAACCACACGGTGCTCAACTACATTGACGCGGTGCAGTCCATCGGCCTGCCCGGCGACCCCTGCCCCATGTGCCAGGCGGAGGCGGGCCTCTTTGTCCAGGACGATATGCCCGACTATGCTCCCTTTGTCATCACCTCCAATGAGGCCTGCGACGGCTCTGTGGCCAGCACGGCCATCCAGGACTGGTTCATGAATATCCCCCTGTTTGCCATGCCCCAGCCCATGCAGTTTGACGACCCCCTGGTCCAGGAGCACTGCGCCAATGAGATCAAAGAATGCTGGCGCTTTATTGAGGAGCAGACCGGCGTGCCCTTTGACTGGGAGCAGCTGAAGAAAAACCTGGAAAAGCAGAACGAGCTCCAGCGCTTTGAGTGGGAAAAGTGGGACGTGGCCGCCAATACCAACCACTATCCCATCAACGGCGTGGCCCAGGCCCTGTACCGCATCTACCAAAGCCAGTACGGCGAGCACTACATCTGGCACGACACCGACAAGCGGGTGCGCAAGATCCTGGAAAAGTGTGTCGAGCAGCGCATCGACACCTTCCCCATGACCCGGCACCGAATGATTGCCTGGTCCTGCGCGCCGCTGTACTACTCCCACTGGTGCACCTGGGCCTACAACTGCTGGGGCCTGAACACCATTATCAACATGGACTCGCTGATGTTTGACATGGAGATCCGCACCGACAACCTGGAAAACACCGTCATGGATATGGCCAAGTACCACGAGTGGGCGCCCATGCGCCGCATGGCTGTGGGCGGCATGCACCATATCTTTGAGCTGTGGGAGAACATGGAAAAGTTCCACTGCGACATGGTCATGATGTACGACCAGCTCCAGTGCAAGGGCATGCAGGGCGTGGTAGGCCTGTTTGAGGACGAGTTCCGGGCCCGGAACATCCACGCCATCTGGATGCCCCACGCCCTGCCGGACAAGCGCACCGTCTCCCGGGCGGAGATCCGCCGGATCATCAACGATTACATGACCACCGTCATGCAGGAGGAGCCCCTGGATCCGTCCCTGCTGGACTTTGACGATTCCGAGAGCTGGTAAGCCTCGGCACAGGAGGATACAAACCATGAAAAACGCATTCAAGCTGCTGAGCAAGCTGATCGCTCTGTGCGCAGGAATATACGGCCTGCTGTTTCTGGTCTTTTACCTTGACCTGGACGGCAAGCTGCTGTTCCGCAAGGTAGAGCCCATGCTGGTAAAGCACTACGACAAGATGGAGCGCCGTGATCCCCTGAGCATGGCCTATGACGTCAATGGCTGAGCGGATGGAAAAGCACGAATTCCGGGCCCAAAGCAAGCGCCTGCTGGATCTGATGGTCAATTCCATCTACATCCACCGGGAAATTTTCCTGCGGGAGATCATCTCCAACGCCTCTGACGCCATTGACAAGCTCTCCTATCTCTCTCTCACCGACCAGAACGTGGGCCTGCGCCGGGAAGACTTTGAAATCCGCCTCACCCTGGACAAGCCCAACCGCACCCTCACCGTCAGCGACAACGGCATCGGCATGGACGAGCATGACCTGGAAGACCACTTGGGCGTCATTGCCGGCAGCGGCTCGCTGGCCTTCCGGCAGCAGCTGGAGCAGGCGGGCACCGACGAGGCGGCCAAGTCCGCCCTGATCGGCCAGTTTGGCGTGGGCTTTTACAGCGCCTTTATGGTCAGCGACCACATCACCGTCATCACTCGCAAATACGGCCAGACCCAGGCCTGGCGCTGGGATTCTGACGGGGTGGACGGCTACACCGTCGCCCCCGCACAGCGGGACAGTGTGGGCACCGACGTGATCATGCATATCCGCCCCGACGGGGAGGAGAAGGACGAGTTTGACCGGTACCTGCGGGAGTACACCATTTACAAGCTGGTGCGCAAGTACAGCGACTATATTCGCTTCCCCATCCGGATGCTTATGCCCCAGCCTCAGCTCAAGCCCGGCAGCACCAAGGAGCACCCGGAGTTTGAAGAGGTATTCGAGCTGGAGACCTTCAACTCCATGGTGCCCCTGTGGCAGCG
>DFIE01000028.1:6541-6673 GCA_002372735.1 Clostridiales bacterium UBA3705 | reverse complement strand
GGGCTCTCGCCGTCGTCGGTGAGCTCATAGCTCTCCACGTCCGGCAGCAGCAGGGGCAGCTCAGACTCCGGCAGGGCCACAGTGCCGCATTTTTCGCAGTGGACCACGGGGATGGGCTCGCCCCAGTAGCGC
>DFIE01000028.1:0-6495 GCA_002372735.1 Clostridiales bacterium UBA3705 | reverse complement strand
AGTAGCGCTGGCGGGAGAAGACCCAATCCCGGAGCTTGAAGTTCTTTTTCGCCTCGCCGATGCCCTTCTCCTCCAGCCAGGCCACAATGGCCTTTTTGGCCTGGGCCACGGACATGCCGTCCAGGAAGCCGGAATTTACCAGGGTACCGGTGGTCACGTCTGTAAAGGCCGCCTGCTCTACGTCGCCGCCGGCAATGACCTCTACGATGGGCAGGCCGAACTTTTTGGCAAACTCCCAGTCACGGGTGTCGTGGGCGGGCACGGCCATAATGGCGCCGGTGCCGTAGGTGGCCAGGACGTAGTCAGAGATAAAGATGGGAATCTCTTTGCCGTTTACCGGGTTGATGCCCATGACGCCCTTGAGGCAGACGCCGGTTTTCTCCTTGCTGAGCTCGGTACGCTCCATGTCGGACTTGGCCGCGGCCAG
Source organism: Clostridiales bacterium UBA3705 (assembly GCA_002372735.1). The sequence continues at coordinate 6,068 of DFIE01000028.1, read as the reverse complement.
GGCCTGATAGGCCTTGATCTCGTCGGCGTTCTCCAGGTGGGGCATCCACTGCTGCACCAGGGCGTGCTCAGGGGAGAGCACCATATAGGTGGCACCGAACAGGGTGTCAGGCCGGGTGGTGAACACGGTGATGTCATCCCCCAGGGTGGTGCCAAAGCGGACCTGGGCGCCGTAGGAGCGGCCGATCCAGTTGATCTGCTGGGTCTTTACCCGCTCGGGATAATCCAGGCCCTCCAGGTCGTCAATCAGCCGGTCGGCATACTTGGTGATGCCCAGCATCCACTGGCTGCGCTCCTTGCGCACCACGGGTGAGCCGCAGCGCTCGCACACGCCCTCTACCACCTCTTCGTTGGCCAGCACGCACTTGCAGGAGGTGCACCAGTTGACCGGCATTTTGGCCTTGTAGGCCAGGCCCCGCTTGAACATCTGCAGGAAGATCCACTGGGTCCACTTGAAGAAGGAGGGGTCGGTGGTGTTGACCTCCCGGTCCCAGTCAAAGCTGTAGCCCAGGGCCTGGAGCTGGCTGCGGAAGGTGCCCACGTTCCGCTCGGTCACCGTGCGGGGGTGGATGTGGTTTTTGATGGCATAGTTCTCTGTGGGCAGGCCAAAGGCGTCATAGCCCATGGGGAAGAGCACGTTGTAGCCCTCCATCCGCTTTTTCCGGGCGATCACGTCCATGGCGGTATAGGGCCGGGCGTGGCCCACATGCAGACCCACCCCGGAGGGGAAGGGGAACTCAATCAGGGCGTAGAATTTTTCCTTCTCGCCGCCGGTCTCCGCCTTGTACAGGGATTGCTCCAGCCACCGTTTTTGCCATTTTGCTTCAATGGCGGTAAAATCGTATTTCATTGTTGCTATGCCTCTTTCTTATTCCTCAATTGCAACGGGGGTTGCGTCATTCCAAAGCCGCTCCAGGTCGTAGAAGTCCCGGGTTTCGTCGGTGAACACATGGCACACCAGGCTGCCGAAGTCCAGCAGAACCCAGGTGCCGCTGCGGTGGCCCTCCCGGTGGAGCAGATGCTCGCCGGTGGCCTCCACCGCCTCCTCCACCGCGTCACACAGGGTGTTGACGTGGGTGTTGGAGGTGCCGGTGCAGATGAGGAAGTATTCCGCCAGAGTGGTCACCTCGGTGACCTCCAGCAGCTTGACGTTGATGCCCTTCTTTTCGGTCAGGGCCTTGGCGGCGGTCATTGCGATCTCTCTTGTTGTCATATTCATCCCTCTTTCTCTGGTTGTGGGTTAAAACAGCTTGCCCAGCACATCCGTGGCCACGGCGTACATCGTCATGCCGCAGATGGCCGCGGAGAACAGCAGCAGGCACACGCCCTTGACCCAGCCGGGCACCTTGCTGTCGGCGTATTCGTCCTCGTCCTCCTCTTCCTCTGTGGGGACGCGGGGGTCCTCAGTCCGGCGCTGGGGGGCAATTTCCGGGATCTCCTCCCGATCCGGCACCTGGACGTGGCTCTGGGCCTTGGGGGTCTCCCCCATCAGGGCATAGAGCTCCGCCAGCAGCTCGTCGTCGTCCAGGCGGCGCTGGGCAGCAGGCGCGGGGGCGGGCTCCGGCGCGGGGGCGGGCTTGTCCAGATCCTTCGTGGCCGGCACGGCAAAGGCAGCGCTCTGGGCCTGTCTGGCATCCGGCACCCGCTCGGGGGCGTTGGCAAAGGCCCGGTGCAGGGGCGGCAGGGTCCGGGTGGGCTCGGGCTCGGGCGCAGGCTCCGGCTTGGGCTCAGGCGTGATCTCGGGCTCGGGCCCGATCTCAGGTGCGGGCTCGGGCTCGATCTCAGGTGCGGGCTCCGGCGCAATCTCGGGCGCGGGGGCGGTCAGGGGGGCGGTTTCGATCTCCGCCTGGGGGGCGGGGACTTCTTCGGGGGCATCTGCAGGGTCGGAGGACTGCCGCTCGTCCACCAGGGCGTGGAGCTGGCGGATGAACTCGTCGTCCGTCAGACCGGCGGGGGTTTTGGCAGGCTCCTCTCCCTCTACCTTCAGCACAAGGGGGGAGCCGGCTTTCTCGCCGGGCACTTCAAATTCCTCGGGGCTGTGGTTTTGGACCAGCTCCTGGGGCAGATCCTCCCAATCCTGGGCGAAATGTTTTCCAAAGCGTTTCATGGTCGATGGCTCCTCTCGTTACAAAAGTATTGCCAGGCAGCGGCGGAGTTGGGGTCTACGGTTCTCCCCTGGCGCTCCAGCTGCTCCAGCGACATCCGCAGGCCCTCCCGGACCGCGGCGTCCAAATCTCGCCAAACCAGGTCCCGCAGGACCTCCACCCCGGAGAAGCGGCGGTTTGGCTCCATATAGTCGGCAATATAGATGATCTTTTCCAGCAGGGTCATATTCGCCCGGCCGGTGGTGTGCCAGCGGATGGCGCTGGCCAGGGCCTCGTCCTCGCCAAAGACATGGCGGGCCACGGCGGCACCGGTTTTCGCGTGCAGGAGCTTCAAGCTCTCCTGCTCCGCCTGTGAGGGTACTATATCATATTTTTTGCACAAGCGCAACTGTTCAGTTGGCCCCAGGGCCTTGGTAATGTCGTGCAGGATGCCGGCACGGCGGGCTAGGGCCGGGTCCTCGCCCCAGCGCTCGGCCAGGGCCATGGCAGTGTCGCTGGTGCCCACCACGTGGGGCCGGCGCTTTTCGTCGTGAAGCGACAGGGAGACCTCTCGCAGCCGGTCAAAGGGCAGGCCGGTAAAATCCTCGTCCCACCGGTACAGGCCCAGCACCCGGATCCGTTCCTCCACCGCCGGGGGCAGGTAGGCCGGGGTTTTCATGGCCAGGAGCCTGCGCACTGTGGTGGAGGAGATCTCAATGCTGTCGTTCTCCACCAGCTCCACCTTGGCGTCCAGCTCCAGCTCCAGGTGCAGGGCCTGGTTGCGAACCTGCTGCCAGAGGGTGGGATCGTCGCTGCGGTGCACCACCGCCAGGGTGGCCAGGGCAGCAATGGCCTCGGGACTGCGCCAGCCGGTGAAGCTGAGCAGCATATCTGTTCCCATGATCAGCACCAGCTCGTCACCGGGATAGCGGGCATGGAGCTCGGTCAGGGTGTCCACGGTGTAGCTTTTGCCCTCACGCCGCAGCTCCAAATCCAGTACCTGGGCCCCGGGGACCCCTGCAAAGGCCAGCTTGGTCAGCTCCAGCCGCTGGTCGGCAGTGGGGCTGCCGGGGTCCAGCTGCTTGTGGGGCGGCTGTCCGGCGGGAATCACCAGCAGCTGATCCAGCCCCAACAGGCGGCACATTTGCTCCGCCGCCAGCACATGGCCGGTGTGGGGCGGGTTGAAGCTGCCGCCGTAGATGCCCAGCCGCGCCATCAGTCCTCGCCGCCCTCGCTGCGGCGCTGTTTGGCGTAGGCAATGGCTGCCTGGCGGAAATATTCGTTGCGGCGCTCCCGCTCGGCATGGGCCACGGCGCGGCGGCGCTTGGCCCCCGCCCGCACCGGGTTGACCTTCACCTTGGCCTTGGCGGTGCCGGTCTGCCGGGCCAGCTTTTCGGAGCGGCGGTAGATGACAAATTTGTAGCCCACGTTCTGGATGCCCTCGGCGCCCAGCTGCTCGCACAGGGCGTCACAGGCCTCCCGGGCGGTCATAAAAGAGGTTTCCAGCACCTTGCCTTTGATCAGCTCTCTGGCCTCCAGCTGCCGGTCCGCCTCCTCGCAGATGGCGGGGGTGATGCCCTCCTTGCCGATGATCAGGGTGGTTTCCAGCTCGTTGGCCTTGCTGCGGAGCTCCGCCCTCTGCTTACTGGTTATCATTGCGCATTCTCCTCCAGTTTTTGACTCAGAATCCGCAGGGCGTTGGCCCTGTGGGAAATGGCGTTTTTCCGCTCGGCCCCCATCTCGGCAAAGGTTCTGCCCTCCCGGGGAATGTAAAACACCGGGTCGTAGCCGAAGCCGTCATGGCCGTGGGGTTCGGTGGCGATGAGCCCCTCGCAGGTGCCCCGGGCCACCAGGCTGCGGCCGTCGGGGTACAGCAGGGTGATGACACACACAAACCGGGCTGTGCGCTCCTCCGGCCGGACCCCCCGCATATTCTGCAGCAGGAAGTGCAGCCGGTCGCTGTCGGTCACGCACGCCGGCGCGCCGTAGCGGGCGGAATAGATGCCGGGCGCCCCGCCCAGCACGTCCACGCTCAGGCCGGAATCGTCCGCCAGGGCGGGCAGGCCGGTGGCCTCCATCACGGCCCTGGCCTTCAGCATGGAATTTTCTTCAAAGGTGGTGCCGGTCTCCTCTACGTCCAGGTGCAGGCCCAGCGCAGACTGCAGCACCAGCTCAAGATTGTACTTTGCCACAATGGCCTGGATTTCCGCCAGCTTGTGGGCATTTTGACTTGCCAGAACTACCTTCATACCAGCTCACCGATCACTTTCTTTTGGATGGCCGTAAGGGTCTGGTTGCCCTTTTGGCACAGCTCCAGCAGCCGCAGCTGCTCGTCCATGGTGTAGGGCCGGCCCTCGCCGGTGGCCTGCAGCTCAATCAGGTTGCCGTTGGCGGTCATGACGCAGTTCATGTCTACAATGGCCCGGCTGTCCTCTTCATAACACAGGTCCAGCATGGCCTCCTTGCCCACGATGCCGGCGGAAATGCCGGAAACGTAGGTGCGGATGGGCAGCCGGTCCAGCTTGCCCTGGGCAATCATCTTCTGCATGGCCAAAACCATAGCCACAAAGCCCCCTGTCACCGAGGCGGTACGGGTGCCCCCGTCAGCCTGGAGCACGTCGCAGTCAATGGTGATGGTGTACTCCCCCAGGGCCTTGAGATCCACGGCGCTGCGCAGGGATCTGCCGATCAGGCGCTGAATCTCCGCGCTGCGGGGGGAGAGCTTGAGCTTGGAAATGTCCCGCTTGGTGCGCTCCCGGTTGGCCCGAGGCAGCATGGAATATTCCGCGGTGACCCAGCCCCCTGCCTTGACGTGGGGCGGGACCTTGTCCTCTACAGAGGCGTTGCAAAGCACCACAGTATTGCCTGCCTCAATCAGGCAGGAGCCCTCGGCAAACTTGGTAAAGCCGGTGGTAATCTTTACCGGCCGGAGCTGATCGTTTTCTCTTCCGTCTGTTCTCATATCAGTGCATCCACAAATTCCTTGGCCTGGAAGGGCATCAGATCGTCGATCCCCTCGCCCACGCCAATGTATTTCACAGGGATCTGCAGGGCATCGGCCACGGCGATGACGATGCCGCCCTTGGCGGTACCGTCCAGCTTGGTGAGCACAATGCCGGTAACCCCGGCGATTTGCTGAAACTGTTTGGCCTGGAGCAGGCCGTTCTGGCCGGTGGTGCCGTCCAGCACCAGCAGGACCTCTTTGTCCGCCTCCGGCAGCTCCCGGTCGATGATCCGGCTGATCTTGCCCAGCTCGTTCATCAGGTTGGCCTTGTTGTGCAGCCGGCCGGCGGTGTCGCAGAGAATCACGTCTGCCCCCCGGGCCTTGGCGGCGGAGATGCCGTCATACACCACGGAGGCAGGGTCTGCGCCCTCGTGCTGGCGGACGATCTCCACACCGGAGCGGCCCGCCCAGATCTCCAGCTGGTCCGCTGCCGCGGCGCGGAAGGTGTCTGCCGCACACAGCAGCACACGGTTGCCCTCGTCCTTCAGCTGGTTGGCCAGCTTGCCGATGGTGGTGGTCTTGCCCACGCCGTTCACGCCGATGACCAGGACCATGGAGGGCTTGGTGCCCATATGCAGGGCGGTGTCGCCCACGTTCAGCATGTCAGTCAGAATCTCCCGCAGCGCCTGGTGCACCTCGTCGGCGTCCCGGAGCCTCCGCTCCTTGACCACCTGGCGCAGCCGCTCCACCGCCTTGAGAGAGGTGTCTACCCCCACGTCGGCCAGGATCATCCGCTCCTCCAGCTCTTCATAAAACTCCTCATCCACCCCCCGGAAGGTGGGGAAAATGCCCCCCAGGGTTTTGCTGATGCTCTTTTTTACCTTTTCAAAGAATCCCATGTGTATTGATCTCCATTCGCTTATTCAATGATACCCAATTCCTTCTCCAACGAGTCCAGATCCAGGCAGAGAATCTTGGACACGCCCTGCTCCTGCATGGTCACGCCGAAGAGGGTATCCGCCTCCTCCATGGTGCCGCGGC
>DFIE01000007.1 GCA_002372735.1 Clostridiales bacterium UBA3705 | reverse complement strand
TCGAACCCCCGACCTACTGCTTAGAAGGCAGTTGCTCTATCCAGCTGAGCTACTGGCGCGTATGGAGCGAGTGATGGGAATCGAACCCACGCCCACAGCTTGGAAGGCTGTTGTACTAGCCGTTATACTACACCCGCAGTTGCCGACAACACAATCAGCCCTAAGATATTACCATAATTCAAGGCCAATGTCAAGGTTTTTCCAATATTTTTTTCCGCACCCAGTTTCTTTTTCGGCATAAACCGCCGCCACCCCCGAACCCTTGGGCCGGGTGAGACATAGAATGCACTGAGCGTGGCTCAATCCTGTTTGGAGGTGTATCCTATGTGCTGCCGTCGTCGGTGCCGCCCCAGACCCCTCCGGGTCCCGGTGCGGGAGACCTTCTGCTCCGCCTGTAACCCGGACCGGGGGGTGGAGGCCGTCTTCTACCCCGCGCCCCAGCCCAGGCAGAATCCCTGCCTGGCCTGCGGCTGAACAGCTGCCCGCCCCTGTCCTGCCGGCAGGGGCGGGCGGCGCGGTTTGTCAGTCCTCCTCAGGCGACTCAAAGGTCTGGGCCACCTGCTCCAGCAGGTCACGGATGGCCAGGCCCTGGGGGCAGATGCCCTCGCAGGCGCCGCACTTGACGCACTGGGAGGCCTTGCCGTGGTCCTTGGTCAGCACCGTGTTGTAGTACCGGCGCTGGTTCCAGTCGTGGAACTGGGTCTGCAGATTCAGACACTTGAACATATCCGGGATCAGAATCCCCATGGGGCAGCCGTCCACACAGTAGCGGCAACCGGTGCAGGGGATCAGCTTCATGCCCTGCAGAATCTCCCGGACTCGCCCCACGGCATCCTGCTCCGCAGGGCTCAGGGGGGCGGCGTCGGCCATGAAGGAGACGTTCTGCCGCAGCTGGTCCAAACTGCTCATGCCGGAGAGCACCATCATCATCTGGTCAAAGCCGGCGGCAAAGCGCAGGGCCATCTCCGCCGGGGACTTGCCCAGCTTGTCATACTCCGCCAGGGCCGACTCGGGCAGATTGACCAGGGTGCCGCCCTTGATGGGCTCCATGACAATGACCGGCTTGCCGTGCTTGACGCAGGTCTCATACACCCGGCGGGAGTCTACGGCCAAGTCCTCATAGTCCAGATAGTTGAACTGGATCTGCACACACTCGATCTGGGGATAGGTGGTGAGAATCCGGTCCAGGGTCTCGGCGGTGTCGTGGAAGGAGATGCCCACATGGCGCAGCTTGCCCTCTGCCTTCAGCTGGAAGGCGGTCTCATAGGCCCGGCAGGCCTTGAAATGCTCAAAATTCCGGGCGTTCTGGGCGTGCATCAGGTAGAAATCAAAGTAGTCCACCCCGCACAGCTCCAGCTGATGCTCCACAAAGGGCCGCACCTCCGCCTCAGACTTGAAATAGGGCTCGGTGAGCTTGTTGGTGAGCAGATACTTCTGCCTGGGATAGCGGGAGGTCAGGCACTGCTTCAGGGTGGTCTCGCTCAGGCCGCTGTGGTAGCCGTGGGCGGTGTCAAAGTAGTTGAAGCCGGCCTCCAGAAAGGCGTCTACCATCTGCTCCACCTGGGCAACGTCAATCCGGTCTGCCTGCATGGGGAAACGCATACAGCCAAAGCCGAATTTGCCGTGAATCTCAGGGAAAAAGGGATTGTTCATTGCGTAGGCCTCCTTTGTTGTATTTTGTTTTCGTTGATCCTCTGCCGGCGCAGCAGGCCGAGGAATCTGTCTTGTTTGTTGCGCCGTATCAGGCATCGGCTGCCTCAAACCAGGCCAGGGAAGCCTGCCGGTCCTGATAGACCTGGGCCCGCAGGGTCTCCAGGGAGGAGAAGGTCTGCTCCGGCCGCAGCAGCTTGTAAAAATCCACCGTCAGGGGCCGGCCGTAGAGGTCCCCCGCAAAGCCGTCCAGCCAGGTCTCCACCGTCCGCCGGTGGCCGCCTACTGTGGGCCGGGTGCCCACGTTGCAGACGCCGACGAAGCTCTGCCCGTCCGTCTCCGCCTTGACGGCATAGACGCCGTCTCTGGGCAGCACCAGCTCCGGCGCCGGCAGCAGATTGGCCGTGGGGAAGCCCAGGGTATGGCCCAGGTGCCGCCCGGGCTGGACGCTGCCGCTGAGGGTGTGGGGGTGGCCGTAGAAGCGGAGGGCCGTTTCCAGATCCCCGGTCTCCACCAGCTCCTTCAGGTAGGTGGAAGAGACGGTGATCCCCTCGATCACCAGGGGCGGGATCACGTCGCAGCCCAGTCCGTGGGCCGCGCACCAGTCCGTCAGGGCCTGGGCATCCCCTTCCCCCCGCCAGCCGAAGCGGTAGTCCCAGCCGCAGACCAGATGGGCCGCACCGTAGTCCCGGACCAGCAGCTCCAAAAAGTCCTGCCAGGGCAGGTGCATAAACGCCTCGGTAAAGGGCAGCACCTCCACAGACGCCACGCCGTAGAGGCTGCGGATCAGCCGGACCCGGTCGGCCACTGAGGTCAGCAGTCGGCCGTCCTTGCCGGGGCTGCGGTCAAAGGTCAGGGCCAGGGCCCGGCGGCCCGTCTGCGCCGCCAGGGCGGCCGTCCGCCGCAGCAGCGCCCCGTGGCCCAGGTGGACCCCGTCAAAAAAGCCCAGGGCAATGATGGTTTGCATATTGAAACTCCTTGGGATATGGAATCATCAAACTTGGAAAAAGCTCTTGACCGTCCGCAGCTCGCCCCCGCAGGCGGCGCACAGGGCCAGGAAATCCTCCTGGGGGCCGTAGACCCGGTACTCGCCGTCTTTGAGATTGGGGGCTCTCAGCGCCGCACCGTTGCGGAGCTTCCGCTCCCCTGCCGGGTTCACATGGACCGCAGGCCGGTCTGCGAAGAGGCTGTCTGTGGGCAGCAGCAGCGCCTCCGGGTCCGGGGCCGCCAGAATCTGCTCCATGGTGTGGGCCTGGGCCAGGGTGTAGGCCCCCGCCCGGGTACGGGTCAGGGCCGCCATGCAGCCGCCGCAGCCCAGGGCCGCCCCGATGTCATGGCAGAGGGTGCGCACGTAGGTACCCTTGGAGCAGTGAACGCGAAGCACGAATTGAGAATTGTCGTGCTCCACACAGGTCAACTCGTAGATCGTCACCGGCCGGGGCCGGCGCTCGATCTCCTTGCCCTGGCGGGCCAGGGCGTAGAGCTTTTGGCCGCCTATCTTGATGGCGGAGTACATGGGGGGAATCTGCTGAATCTCACCCCGGAAGCCTGCCAGGGCAGCCTCCAATTGTTCCGGAGTGATGTCAACCGGATGTTCGGTCAGGGTGCGGCCGGTGATGTCCTGGGTGTCGGTGACCAGACCCAGGCGCAGGGTGGCCTCATAGACCTTGTCGGCGTGCTCAAAGAAGGGCACGGCCCGGGTGGCCCGGCCGATAAAGATGGGCAGCACGCCGGTGGCCATGGGGTCCAGGGTGCCGCCGTGGCCCACCCGCTTTTCGTGGTAGACCCCGCGGAGCTTGGCCGCCACGTCCTGGGAGGTCCAGCCGGCGGGCTTATTGACAATTAAGATTCCGTTGGGCACAGGGCGATCTCCTCTCCGATGGCAGCCAGGATGGCGTCGTGGGCGGCGGGGATCCCGCCCTCCACGCTGGCGCCGGCGGCTGCCGGGTGGCCGCCGCCTCCCAGCCGGGCACAGATTTTGGCGGCGTTAAAGGCAGGGCTGGTGCGCAGGGAAATCTTCCCCCTGCCCCCCTCCACCTGGCGGAGCATCACGGCCACATCCACGCCCTCGATGGTCCGGCCGAAGCCGGAGATGTCGTCAATGTCGTCCTCGGTGAGCCCCAGCTCGTCGATCAGGGCCTGGTCAATGGCGGACACCGCCACCTTGCCCCCGGCGTAGAACTCCATCTGCTGGGTCAGCCGGGCCTCCAGCCGCAGCCGGGGCAGGCGCTTGCACTCAAAAAACGTCCGGTTGATGGGGTAGATCTCCGCCCCGGCGGCCACGCAGGCCCCGGCACAGCGGAAGGTATTTGCGGTGACGTTGGAGTAGCGGAAGCAGCCGGTGTCTGTAGAGATGGCCACGTACAGGGCCTCCGCCATGGGCTTGTCCATGGCCACCCCCAGCAGGGGCAGCAGATCCACCAGGATCTCCCCGCAGGCGGCTCTGCTGCCGTCGGCATAGGTCAGGGCCGCAAAGCCGGTGTTGGTGCCATGGTGATCGATGGCCAGGTCCACCCGGGCTTCCTCCATGCCGAAGGGGAAGAGCCCCGGGTCGGCAATGTCGCAAGCCAAAATTGAGTGCCCCGCACAGGGGACGGTTCTCTGTGTTGGACAGCACAGAGAACCGTTCCCTGTGCTGAGATAAGGCGCAAACTTGGGCGTAAACTGGGGGTTGGGGTAGACCCAGGCGTCCTTGCCCAGGGCCCGCAGGGCCCGGCACAGGGCCGCGGCGGAGCCCACCGTATCCCCGTCGGGCCGGCGGTGGGTGAGGATCAGATAATGGTCATGGGTCTTGAGAAAGTCAGCGGCCTGGGCCAGGGTGACGGCGCTCATGCCTCGTCCCCCGCCCCCTCGGCCGGGGCGTTCTCCTCCGCCGGGATATCCAGGGTGGAGAGGATGTCCAGGATCCGGGCGCCGTAGGTGATGGAGTTGTCCTCCTCCCACACCAGCTCGGGGGTATGGCGCAGGCTCAGGCGGGAGGCCAGCTCCCGGCGCAGATAGCCGCCGGAGGATTTCAGCCCCTTGAGGGACTCCTTGGCGGCGTCCTTATCCAGGAAGGACACATAGACCTTGGCATAGCGCAGGTCAGCGGTGGTATCCACCCGGGTGACGGAGATCATGGTCTTCCGCACCCGGGGGTCTTTCAGGTTGCGCAGCAGGTCGGAAAGCTCCCGCTGGATTTCCTCGTTGATTCGTCCGATTCGGTTGGATGGCATGGTAGCTCCTCCTTTCATACAAGAATGGGCGGCAGGGCCGCCCATTCTGATCAGTCGCGATACTGTTCCATCACATAGCACTCAAAGATGTCGCCCTCTTTGAGATCGTTGTACTTGGCGATGGACATGCCGCACTCGAAGTTGGCGGCAACCTCCTTGACGGAGTCTTTGAAACGCTGCAGGCTGCCCAGCTCGCCGGTGTAGACCACCACGTTGTCACGCAGGACGCGGACCTTGGCGTCGCGGGTAATCTTACCGTCCTTGACGTAGCAGCCGGCCACGGTGCCGATGGCGCTGACCTTGTACAGCACCCGGACCTCGGCATGGCCGATGACCACCTCGCGGTACTTGGGCGCCAGCATACCCTTCATGGCGGCCTCAATCTCCTCCAGGCACTCGTAGATCACGGAGTAGAGCCGGATATCCACGTTGGAGCGCTGGGCGGACACGGCGGCTGCCGCATCGGGCCGGACGTTGAAGCCCACGATGATGGCGTTGGCGGTAGAGGCCAGCAGAATGTCGGACTCGTTGATGGCGCCGACGCCGGAGTGGATGACCTTGACGGCCACCTCCTCGTTGTTCAGCTTCATCAGGTTGGCCTTGACGGCCTCGGCGGAGCCCTGCACATCGGCCTTGACCAGGATGTTCAGCTCCTTCATCTCGCCCTTCTTCATCTGGTCGAAGAGATTTTCCAGGGTGACCTTGGACTGCTGCTTGGCCAGCTCGTCCTTGGCCTTCTGCTTGCGCTGCTCCACCAGCTGGCGGGCCATGCGCTCGTCGGCCACGGCGTCAAACTCGTCGCCGGGGCCGGGGACCTCGGCCAGGCCGGTGATCTCCACGGGGATGGAGGGGCCGGCGTGCTTGATGGACTTGCCCTTGTCGTCGGTCATGACGCGGACGTGGCCCACGGCGGTGCCGGCGATGAT
>DFIE01000079.1:2662-4349 GCA_002372735.1 Clostridiales bacterium UBA3705 | reverse complement strand
TTTCAAATGGCAATTTGAAAACTCCACTTGCAAATTTCCCGGGAACTGCTATAATGATTTTATAATTTACAGGATATAAAGTCAACGGGAAAGAGGTGCTTCGGATGGCAGTTATCAAAAAACAGTCCCTGGTGGACCAGATCTACACCCGCCTGCGGGAGATGATCATCACCGGGAAGCTCCCCCTGGGCAGCCGGATCAACGTGAGCGAGCTGCAGCAGAGCCTGGGTGTCAGCAGTACCCCCCTGCGGGAGGCGCTCAACCGCCTGCAGCAGGACGGGCTGGTGGTGCTGCGGCCCAACCTGGGGGCCTCTGTCCTGGCCCTGGAGCCCCATGACGTCGACGAGATCCAGGAGCTGGCCCTGACCCTCCAGGCCGCGGCGGTGCGCCTGGCCCTGGCCCGGGCCGACCGGGAGCAGATCGCCTGCCAGCTGGAGGACCAGCTGGTCCACTACGCCGCCGCCCGCAGCCCCAAAGACCAGGTCCGGGCGGTGTTTGACCTGATCGGCGTGTTCTACCGCCACTGCGGCAACCGCCGGCTGGACCAGAGCATGGTGGCCCTGCAGGCCCAGGTGCTGCTGCTGCGCCATCTCTACGCCCGGCAGTCCGACTGCCGGGACCACAGCGGCCTCCTGGCCCCCCTCCCCGGCGCCGTGCGGGACAACGATCCCGACCGGGTCATCCGGCTTCTGGAGGACTATCAGCAGGCCACCCGCCCCCGTCTGGACGGGGATTAACCTCATCCCGCCGCCCCACAGCAGCTGTGGGGCGGCGGTTTTTTTGTGGGCTCAGCGCTGGGCCTTGCCCAGCTCCAGGCCCTTTTCAAAGGCCAGCTTGTTCAGCGGCAGCAGCTTGGGCTTGGAGGCCAGCTTGTGCTCGATGGTGTTCCAGACGATGGCGGGTTCGATCACCTGGGTGTAGCCCACGTACACGCCCAGCATGATCACGTTGAGCACCTTGGCGTTGCCCATCTCCAGGGCCAGCTCGGTCACCGGGGCCTTCACCACGGTGATGTCGTCCCGGCCCTCGGGGTCGCCGACGATGGAGCTGTTGATAAACAGGGTGCCGCCCTGTTTCAGGGTGGGCAGGAATTTGGCCAGGGACGGACCGTTCATCACAATCAGGTCGTCCATCACATCCCCGAGGGGGGCGCCGATGTCGTCATCAGAGATGACCACAAAGCAGTTGGCGGTGCCGCCGCGCTGCTCCGCGCCGTAGGAGGGGAAGAAGGTCACGTTCTTATCGGTGGAGTTGCAGGTGGCATCGGCCAGGAACTTGCCCAGCGACATGACGCCCTGCCCGCCGAAGCCGGCGACGCACAGATTGGTTTCCATAGATCAAGCCTCCTCTTTGCTGCGGTCCCGGATCACGCCCAGGGGGTATTCCGGAAGCATTTTTTCTTCAATAAAGTCCAGGCTGCGCAGGGCGTCCAGGCCCCAGTTGGTGGGGCAGCCGGTGACGATCTCCACCATGGAGAAGCCCTTGCCGTCCAGCTGGTTCTGGAAGGCCTTCTTGATGGCGGCCTTGGTCTTGTTCACGTTGGCGGGGGTGTTGCAGGAGGTGCGCTCCAGATAGTAGGGGGCGGTGAGCTGGTTGAGAATCTCACACATATGCATGGGGTAGCCGTGCTCCTTGGGGTCCCGGCCCTTGGGGGCGGTGGTGGCCTTCATGCCCACCAGGGTGGTGG
>DFIE01000079.1:0-2594 GCA_002372735.1 Clostridiales bacterium UBA3705 | reverse complement strand
TGGCCGCCGGTCATGCCGTAGATGCCGTTGTTGATGAAGATGACGGTGATGTTCTCGCCCCGGTTGGCGGCGGACATGGATTCCGCCAGGCCGATGGAGGCAAAGTCGCCGTCGCCCTGGTAGGTGAACACCAGGGAGTCGGGGTTGGTGCGCTTCATGCCGGTGGCCACGGCGCAGGCGCGGCCGTGGGGGGCGGTGGTGTTGTCATAGGCGATGTAGTCCATGTGCAGGCCGCAGCAGCCGATGCCCAGCACGCAGGCGGCCTTGTCCACCACGTTCAGCTCCTCCAGCACCTCGCCGATGAGCTTGATCACGGTGGAGTGCATGCACCCGGGGCAGAAGCCGGAGACCTTATCGGCCTGGATGGTTTTGGTTCTGGTATAGATCTTATTCATTGCTCAGCCCTCCACAAGTTTCTTTGCTGCCTCAATGACAGCCTCGCGGCTCATGATGTTGCCGCCGGAGCACAGACAGGTCTCGATGGGGCAGCGGCCCTTCACGGCGGCCTTCACGTCCTCCACAAACAGCGCGGGGATGGACATCTCCACGTCCAGAATGGCCTTGACCTTGGTGTAGTCCAGCCGGTCATAGGCGGCCTCGGGGAAGGGGTAGACGGTGATGGGGCGCACCATGCCGGCCTTGATGCCCTCGGCCCGCAGCAGATTCACCGCGGACTTGGCGATGCGGCCGCAGATGCCGTAGGCGGTGAGGATGATCTCCGCGTCCTCGGTGCGGTACTCCTCCACCATGGCCTCGTCCTTCCAGGACTCGTACATGGCGGCGGCCTCCTCGTTGCACTGCTGCATCACCAGGGTGGACCAGTTGCCGGGCTGGATCCAGGCCCGGTGGGCGTAATCCAGCTCATGGCCGATGCAGGCCCAGGACTTCTTGCTCTCCTTGATGGCGGCCACTTCCTCGTCGGACTTGGGCTCGGGCAGAACCACGGGCTCCATCATGGTGCCGATGACGCCGTCGGCCAGCAGCAGCACGGGGGTGCGGTCCCGGTCGGCCCAGTCAAAGGCCTTCACGGTGAGATCCACAGCCTCCTGCACGGTGGCAGGGGCCAGCACGGGCATACGGAAGCCGCCGTTGCCGCTGGCCTTGGTGGCCTGCAGGTAGTCCTGCTGGGCGGGCTGGATGGAGCCCACGCCCGGGCCGCCGCGGGCAAAGTTGGCATAGACCATAGGCACCCGGGCAGCGGCGCAGTAGCTGATGCCCTCGCTCTTCAGGGCGATGCCGGGGGAGGAGGAGGAGGTCATAGACCGGGTGCCGGCGGAGGCGGCGCCGTAGACCATATTGATGGAGGCCACCTCGCTCTCGCCCTGGACGAACACGCCGCCCACCTCGGGCAGCCGCCGGGACAGATACTCGGGAACCTCATTCTGCGGGGTGATGGGGTAACCGGCGAAGAACCGGCAGCCCGCGCGCACAGCGGCCTCAGCCACGGCCTCAGTGCCCTTCATAAAAACTCTAGCCATTCGTGTAAACCCTCCTTACCGATAGACGTCGATGGCCCCGTCGGGGCACATCCGCGCACAGATGGCGCAGCCGATGCAAGCGTCCGGATTTGCCGGATACACGTATTCATATCCCTTGGAGTTGACCTCTTTGCCGACGGCCAGCACGCCCTTGGGACAGAACTTGATGCAGTAGCCGCAGCTCTTGCACCGCTCTTTGATGATTTCTACCTTTCCTAGTGCCATTACCTTCGCTCCTTTACATTTACAAATTGTATTGGCTTCTACAATGGCCGGGCAGCCGGCCAATTACAGACAGTTGGGATCCCGGTCCCACTCGTAGGTGAGCCAGAGATCGATGGGCCAGACGGGCCCGGGCAGGGCCCGGGGCAGGCGGGCGGCCAGCTCCCGCCGGACGGTGTACAGATCCACGGGCTTGTAGGGGCCCACCATTTCCTCCAGCCGGAGGGCGCCGTCCACCACGTCCTGGGGGGAGGTGTCGGGGCCCAGGTTGGGGTTGCCCAGC
Organism: Clostridiales bacterium UBA3705; assembly: GCA_002372735.1. The sequence goes on along the minus strand of DFIE01000079.1, from coordinate 611 downwards.
AGGCGCAGCCGGTCCAGCATCACGTGGGACACGCCCAGGGTCTGGCCCAGGACCTTGTCGATGTGGTCAATGTCCATGGACCAGGGCCGATAGGGGTTGATGACGTACCAGACCTGGGTGCCCTCCCGGTTGAGCAGGGGGGCGTAGCCGCCGATGGACCGGGCGCCGATGTAGTCGCCGCCCACGTCCAGCACGGTAAAGACGCTCCGGTCCCGGAGCAGGCGGTTGACGCCGCCGGCCACGGTGGGGGCGTCGTAGAACTGCTCTTCAAAGTGGACGTGGATGCCGGCGGCCTCCATGGCGGCGGCCTGATCCCGGGAGCGGAACAGGGGCTTGGTCATGTCCAGGTCGTAGAAGTGGACGGGCAGGGTGCCCAGGGCGGCCAGGGCCCGGGCCAGATTGATGGCAATTTCGCTTTTGCCGCAGCCGGCCTCGCCCAAAAAGACGTAGTTCCGGATCTCCGGCGCAATCAGTTGACCGAACGCAGTTTGTTCCAGCATAAGCAGTTCCTTTCCGGGATGAGAGGTTGTTTGAAGTATATTCGTCACGAGGGTACAAGGCTGCGGGATACGCACACGCCTTGACCTAGGGGCGGATGCCCACATCCGCCC
>DFIE01000138.1 GCA_002372735.1 Clostridiales bacterium UBA3705 | reverse complement strand
GCTCAGTGAGCGGCCGCTAGGTCGACGCCGCCCCCTACCGCCGGGAATTGATACATTTTGCGTTTCTCCCGCTGCACGCAAAAGGCGCGCCGCAGCTGCGGCGCGCCCGGTTGTCTCTCGGTCAGGGGTAGATAATGCTGCCCTGGGTAGACAAAATGTACTCTGTGTAGCCGTACAGAAATTCGCTGTCTCCTCCCATTTCTTCCGCAAACAGCAGCAGCTCGTCGCTTAAGCTGTCACTGTAAGGGGCATAGTACATCCCGTTGTACTGAATGGTAAACAGCGCGGCAAGGTTTTGGTCGTAGGTGTTCAGGATGGACCACATCTCCGGAGTTAAGGACAAATATCCTCCGTTCATCTCCCATTCCTCCTTCTATCAGTTTCCGCCGACGCCCAGGTTGTCGCCGATTGCAAAGGTGGCTTCCTCCTCTACCTCCAGGCCCTCGTCGTCGGGGTCCTCCGGCAGATCCGGGGCCGGAAGGGTGGGCTCGACCGACTGGGTCTCCTCCGGGCTGACCTCGGCAGGGTCGGTGGGCGCTTCGGCAGTGGGCGCCGGCTGGGTGGCAAGGGTCGGCGTGGTGGGGTCCGCCTCCCCGGCTTCCTTGGGGGTGCAGCCGACCAGCAGCGCGCCGATCAGCAGCAGCCCGATGATCATCATTCCAATTCGTTTCATTTTCATTGCTCCTGATTCATTCGCTGTTCCCCTCCCGCGGCGTCGGAGCACCGCGGGAGGGGCTTGGGTTTACGGGGTGTACTGCCGCCAATCCACATAATCAGAGTTCTCATAGAACCCATAAATCAGGTTTAGACTCTTGTGCAGCGTAATATCACAAGATTGATTCCATTTGTTTGCCCAGTTATCTGCGCCGGTTCCATTGGGATTGATCCGCACCACGATTACAGTGGTCCAGGTGCCGGCGGGGATGGTGGCTACATGAAGGGTTCCGCTGACAAGCTGAGTATCCACCCAGGTATTGCCGTCGGGACCGTAGAAGTACAGCTTGGTCAATGCGCCGGCATCCTCCCAGAAGCCCATGCCCTGGGTGTTCACATACAGCTTCTCGGTGCCAAGCCATTCGTTGCTCAGCCGCTCGTAGGTGATGGCGGTCTTGTCCTCGTTCACGGTCAGGGCCAGGGGCGCCTTGCTGCCCACGGTGACGCCGTCCAGGGTCTGCCAGGTGGGCAGCATGGTGAAGGTGTTGTTTTCAACCACCAGGCTGTCCAGCTGCTTCACCGCCACGTAGCCCCGGGTCAGGCCGAACTTGGAGGCGTCGGTGGTGACGGCCACGTCCTTCTCCCGCTCGTGGCCGGGGATGCCGTTGCCCTTTTGCACAATGGTGAAGCTGGAAGCCAGACGGTCTCTGGAGGTGAGGGCCGCATTCCCCGCGGCGGTCAGATCCGCCCCGTCCGCCACGCGGAAGCCCACGTCGGCGTACAGGCTGTCGTCCACCAGGGTGAGCAGGAAGAGATTGAGAATCCGGTCGTTTTGCAGGGTGTCATAGACGTACTGGAACTTGGAGGCCAGATAGGTCTGGGGCACCTCCTTCAGATAGTACACCGTGCCGACCTTGGGATGCAGGGCGTTGCCGGGCTCGGCGTCGTCCGCCGCCTGATAGGCGTTGGCCTTGTCCCAGAACTTGACGCTGCCGTTCTTCAGGCTCTCGCCGGTGTAGGCCACAAAGTTCATGCTCGCAATGGCCCCGGTATCCAACTGGGCGGCGGCGGTGGCGCTGGCGGCCCAGCCGCCTACGCTGGGGGCGTGATAGCTGTCTGCCGCAGCCTGGACGGCCTGGGTGTTCACGCCGCCGTAGACCTTGTAGTAGCCGCCGTACAGGTACCCGTCGGCCACCAGTGCGGTGAGATCCACCGCGTTGGTCTGCAACATGCTCTGGCTGCCCTGGGTGACGGTGCTGACGGTGGTGTTCACCGCCTCCAGCTTGCCGGTGGAGGAGTGGAAGACAAAGAAGGGCGCCGGACGCCACACGGCGTACAGATCGTGATAGGGCGTCTCCTCGTTGGCCGCCACCTGGGTGACGGTGACCCATTCATCGTTCTCGTTCTTGGCCTCGTAGTGGCCGCCGGCCTCGGTATCGTCGGGCACCCACTTGAGGAACAGGTCGTCGGCGCTGCGCAGGTTCAGCGAGGCGGTGCCGGCATCGGCGTTCTCCACCCGGGCCCAGCCCATAAAGGTGAAGCCCTCCACAGAATAGGTGTTATAGGCGGGGATGTCCACGCCCACGTTGATCTGCAGGTTCAGATCCTTCAACGTCCAGCCCTTGCCGTCGGTGAGCACGGCGTTTTCGCCGTGGGTGATGGTCTCGGGGTCCAGAGGATTGCCGTCAATGTCCTGGATGTTGGAGTACCAGTAAATATGAGTATCGGTCTTGGGCTCGTCATCCGCATACACCGCGTGAATCTGGATGACCTTGCTGGGATTGCCGTCGACGGTCATGTCCACGGCCAGGGCGCTGTCGGCTTCAAACTCCTCGGTGGGATAGAAGGACTTGCCGTTCAGCTCCCAGTGGTCAAAGTGCTGCCCTTCGGGCCAATGCTCTGAGGAGGGCGCGCCGGAGGCAATGACCGTGGCCAGGTCGCCGTACTTCACCGGGTCGGTATAGACCAGGGTGTCGCCGCTGTAGTATTGGATGGTCAGGCCGCCCAGGGAGGCGATGCTGTCGTCACGCCAGCGGGCAAAGAGCTTGAACACACCCACGGTGGTATCCCAGCCGGCGTCGCCGTAGGTCGCACGGGCCGGGTCGTCCGGCCCCGTGTAGAGCAGGGTCAGGGAATCATTGGTGAGTCGGGTGTCGAAGTTCCAGAGCTTGGTGAAAGCCGCGTCGGTGTAGTAGCCGATCAGGGAATGGTGGTCGTCGGGGGGCGTGGCCGCCAGGAAGTTGGTGTCGTCCAGAACGGTGTTGTAGGGCACCCAGAAGTTCAGGGCCTGGACGGAAGTGTCAATGGAGCCGCCGTTGAGCTCCACGATCACGTGGTACTCCACCGGAGCGATTCTGGCGTAAAGGGTTTTATTGGACAGGGGCATGGTGCCGGACCAGTCGGCAGCCTTCTGGAAGGTGGGGTCCTCGTACCAGCCGGCAAAGTAGTAGCCCTCCTGAATGGTCTCCTGGGAAATGGTGGGCGTCTCGGCTTCGTAGGGGGCCAGGCTCACGCCGAAGGGCACGTCGGCAACCGTCTTGACCTCGTTGTCCCCGTTCAGGAAGATGATGTCGTGCACCGCCCGGTCGTACTTGATGTGCAGATAGGTGTTGTTGCCCCGCTTGACGTTGGTATAGCCATCATTGTTGATGCCGTCGGTGGTGGAGTTCATGACTTTTGCGGATTTCCATTGGGACGGCATGGCTTCAGAGGTGCTCCACATGTAGCCTTCAGAAATCATGCCTTGAATACGGTCTGTGACATTAAAGCCTTGATCAGTACCAACCGAATACCCCGCCGTGCCGGCTTTCACATACGTGGAAAGATTGCCGGCGCTTTGGGTCCAGAAAACAATCGACGTATCAAACGTACTATCATCGCGCGTCAGCATAATCAAGTTCGGCGTCGACCCTACGCCAGACGCGCCAAAAAGATTGCCATTAAAGGAGTCCAAAAAGGCTACATTTTTCCATGCATGGGTCGAATCTGGTGTGAACCATTCATAATTGTATTTTGTAAAGGATTGACCGTAAAGGCCGGTGAAAATCCGAACGTTGCCAGAGACTTTCACAAAATACGGCCCGGGATATGTTGCACCTTGATAAGTGTAATCGTAAACGCCATCTACTCGCAAATCAACATCAATTTTACTACCACTGGAACTCTTCGTATACATCGTAGAGTAACCTGAGCTTGTAGAAGTTGTAAGGGTGTAATTTGTACCTGTGTACATTCTTTTGTAAATCTTCCCAACCTCCAGATTACTATTACCACTGTAATTCATAATCTCATCATAAGTAATGAATTTATCGTCTTTGTATCGATATATACCAGTGATATCGGCATAAACAGTATTATGATCACTTTTTTTCAAAGCAACCAACTTTTTCCCAACCAACTGATGATCCAAGCGCACGTATTCCCCGTCAATCAGGCCATAGACCTCAGTGCCTGAGGGCGTATCTACCACATCGTAATAGGTTTCGGTCGTTCCGCCGGAAACGCCAGTAAAGCGTATCGTAAATAACTTGCGGTCATAGTAAACATTGACAACTGTATCACCTGTGGAGCTGACGCAGTCCTTATTTGTTCCGGCGCCGTTTTTCACCTCCCAGCGGCTGTACTGGAAGGCGGTGCTGCCGTGGTCCAGATCCGTGACCCCGAAGAAACTGTCGCTGTAGCCCATATAGGGAGCCATCAGGGCATCGGTAACCTGGGTGTCGGTGGCAGCCGTCAGCTCAAAGCTTTTGACGTAGTCATATGTCTTGGCGGAATCGGCGGCGACCTTGTCGTCGTTCACGTTCTGGGCCCAGATGACCACCTTGTAGGGAGCGGTCTGCTCCGCCGTCCAGTGGGCGTAGAGAGTCAGGCTGTCCGACTCTCCGAGACTGTCCAGGTCCTCGGTGAAGGGGTAGAGGCTGCCGCCCTCTGCGGCGGTGTACCAGCCCCCAAAGATGTAGCCGGGCCGGGTGGGATTCGCCGGCCTGTAGGCCGCGGTGGTCTCGCCGGCGGGCACAAAGACGGGAGGCGTATAGGAGGCGTTGCCTACGCCGACGCCGCCGTCGTTTTCATCAAAGTACAGCCAGTGACCGGCGCCAATCTTGGGGACCAGGGTGGTGTCGGCGGTGATGGTCAGGGTGCTGCCGTTTTTGTACACCGGTTCCTCGGTGCCCTGGACCACCCAGCCCAGGAAGCCCTGGTTGGCCTGGGTGGCGGTGTAGAGGGCGTTGACCGTGATCTGTGCCGGGACGCTGCTGCCCTCGGAGTGGAAGACCACCTCCGTCTGGAAGACGCTGCCGTCTTCGGCGGAGTAGTAGAGATAGTAGACCGCCTTCATAATGGGATAGAGGATCAGCTCGTCCCCCTCGGCAACGCCGGCGTTGACCCGCTCCGCCGCCAGCTGACGGACCTGGGCAATGGTCATGCCCTGCTCTGCGGTGTCGTTCTGGGTTTCGGACCAGCCCACAAAGAGCTTGCCCGCCGCCACGGGGATGCCGGGATCGTGAATGATTTCCTCCACGTGGTCGGGGACGTCGCCCTTTCTGAGATAGAAGGTGGGGTTGTCCGCGCCGTTTTGGAAGGTGATTTTCAGCCGAGCGCCCTCGCTTACCCCTCCGCCGCCGATGATGGCATAGACGGAGAATTCTCCGGCCCAGAAGCGCAGGGCCTTGGTCTCGCCCCGGGTGAGAGAGATGAGCTCCACGTTCTCCACCCGTTCCAGGGTGCCGTCGTCCTTAAGGTGGACCACGGCGGGGTTCTCAACGTCCTCCAGCCCCTCCAGGGACAGACAGACCTCCACCTCCCTGCCGGGCTCCAGCTCGGCCTGGTCCTTGCGGAAGGAGATGTCCACCGCGGCAATGAGCTTGCCCTCCACCCGGGCGGCAATGTCCGCCAGGGCGGCCTCGTCGGTGAGACGGGTGACGATCATGTCGGTGCCGCCGGGCAGGGCGCCGCCGGGGGCCGCCACGTTGACGGCAACGCCCTGGGCCTCGGCGTCAAAGCGCTGGGCGGGGCGCAGCTGGTCCTTGCGGTCGGCCAGCAGCCGGTCCAGCAGCATGATGATCTTGGCAGTCTGGGCGCGGGTGGCGCCCTGGGTGGGACGGAAGGTCCCGTCCGGGAAGCCGCCCACCAGACCCACCGCGGCGCAGAGCTCCACAGCGGCGCCGGCATAGGCGGACACGTTGCTGCGGTCGGCAAAGCCGGGGGCCTGGTCCCCCGCCAGGATGGGCAGACCCAGCCGGTCGGCGTACCGGCCGATCATGGTGCAAAGATCCTGCCGGGTCACGTTGGCCAGGGGGGCAAAGTTGTTGTTGCCCACGCCGTTGACCACGCCCTCCGCCGCGGCCCAGGCCGCCGCGCCGGTGTACCACTGTCCGGCGGGGACGTCGGCAAAGGCGGAGACGGCATCGTCCGTTTCCGCGCCCGCCACCCGGGCCAGAATGGTGACAAACATGGCACGGGTCAGGGGCAGGTCAGGGGCAAAGGCGTTGCCGCCCACCCCGTTCATGTAGCCCCGGCTGCTGACGTAGTCCACCGCCTGGGCGTACCAGGCCTCAGCGGAGACGTCCGCAAAGCCGTCCGCCGCCTGGGCCGGCATGGGCGCCACAGACAGCACCAGCACCAGCGCCAGGACTGCGCACAGAGTTCTTGTAAAGCCTTTCATTTCTGTACCTCCTTTGGGAGTTGGCACCGGCCTTGGACCGGTACCCCATGGTGCACTCCTCGCATCATACTCTCCATGAATTCTATCACAATAGGTGCATCAAAAGTGCATCATTTTCAAGGCCATGTGAGATATTATTCGCGGCAAGGAGAATAATTTTTCGTACGGCGCGACAAGCCCGTTCCCTGCGTGGGCGTGGGCACTGCCTGCGGACGCGCCGATTTCCACCTCGCCGTAGGGGACGGTGTATTGATAGATGCCATTTCCCGGAGCATAGCTCCGGCAACCGGCGATAAAATCTCGCAGCCCACCGGGCTGCTCTACTCGACGTCCCGTGTCCAGGTCACCCCCACCACCAGGGTCGCGGGATACGTATGCACCGCTCCGTAGTGGCCGCTGACCCCAGCGGCCATAAAGCCCTCCCACCACCACCGAGGTCACGGGAAACGCACACACCACCCCCGTAGGGGCGGATGCCTTTCA
>DFIE01000161.1 GCA_002372735.1 Clostridiales bacterium UBA3705 | reverse complement strand
TGCGCACACTGACCTGCGGCTGGAGGTGGACAGGGCCCTGGCCGCCCTGGCGCCCAAATACAGCCAGGTGGTGTATCTGTACTATTACGAGGAATACTCCGTCCGGGACATTGCGCAGATTCTGCACCTGTCCGAGACTGCGGTCCGCTCCCGATTGGACCGGGCCAGAAAGCAACTGAAACGGCAGTTGGGAGGTGACTGGCTTGAAGGATGAACAGCGGAGAATCAAAGAATACTACGACCATATTCAGATGACCGAGGACTTCAAAGCCAGACTCCTGGCCCTGCCGGAGGCTGCGCCCCAAAAACCCGTCCCGCCATTCCGACTTTGGAAGCCGGTGGCGGTGGCCGCACTGGCCGCTGTAATCAGTTTAAGCGGCCTGCGGTACCTGGCGCACCGACACGATTCCACTGTCCAGGAGCCGGCTTGGCCCGGGGTCTCCGACGCCGCAACAGAACGCACGTCCCCCGTGCCCCTGCGGCCCACAGAGCCCGGGCAGGAGCCCTCTGAAACAGCCCCCGTCCCCACAGATCCGTCCGGGACAGACACGCCGGAGACAGCCCAGGCCCCCCAGCCTTCCACCTCCGACGAAACACGTCCCCACGGATCCGGGACGGCCGGGCAGATGCCTGGGCCCGGCGGGCCGGAGCCCCGGCCCACAGAGCCGGTCATCACCAACCCGCCCCAGCCTGTGCAAACCGATCCGCCCCCGGTGGAGACCGGCTCCCTCCCGCCGGAGGAGATAGATCCGCCCGGGCCGGAGGAGACAGACCCGCCGGAGCCCATCAGCACGGATCCTCCGCCCGACACATCGCCAATTGAAACGGAGAACGGGGGCGATGAGCCCACTCTGGTGGAATCTGACTTTGAGGGCACCTATCACCGTGAGGGGGACCGGGATCTGATTACCCTGGTGCAGCGCAGCACCGGAAACACCGTTACACTGGATCTGACCGGAATGGTCACAGAGCACGGATATTCCGGCACCCACAGCGTGCTGGGGCACACCCTGCACATCTACCTGGTGCCCTACGGGCAGACCTACCGCGTGTATATAGAAGACGAATAACCCTGTTGCCCATGGAAAGGAGAACCCTATGAAACATCTGAGATCCATTCTTTCACTGGCCCTGGCGGCGCTGCTGCTGCTGGGCTGTCTGCCCGCCGCGGGGGCCGAAGAGGCCGCTCCGTCCCGCCCGGTGCTGGACGAGGCGCTGGAGCAGACGATCCGCCGGGACTATCTGCTCTGGCTGCAGGCGCAAAAGCCCGACGACGGCCACATTGCCGCCCTGGAGCCCGAGGACTTGTATCTGGACCCCCAACACGGCTATTTCGGCAACCACAACGGCTATGAGATTGTGGAGGTCTATGAGGCGGACCTGCCATTTGCCACTGCGGTAGATGAAATTGTGATAGACCGGTATCGCTTTGTCTTTGGGAATCTCGGCATGGCCAACGTGCTCTACGCCTACAAGGACGGCAGCTTCACCCCGATTGCCGAGGCCTTCCGGCTGGGTCTGCTGCGCAGCCAAGACATTGCGGCCATCCATGCGCTGCACTCCCCCGATGTGGCGCTGACGCACTTTGACGACGTGGACGACGCCTGCTGGTATGCCCCCTACGTGGCGGAGGCGTGGGACCGGGGGCTGATGAACGGCATGGGCGGCAATGTGTTTGCCCCGGAGCGCCCCATGACCCGGGGCATGTTTGTGACGGTACTGTACCGGATGGGCGGCGACCCGGCGTTTGAGGCCCATCCCGATGTGTATGAGCGGCCCTTTGTTGACGTGCCGGAGAACACCTACTACTTTGTGCCCGCCCTGTGGGCCGGATGCACCGGCATCGTGCAGGGCACCGCGCCGGGGCGCTTCTCTCCGGAGCAGCCGGTGACCAGGGAGCAGGCGGCCACGATCCTGTGCCGCTGGTTTACGCAGAAGGGCGTGGTGATCCCCACCGGGACCGCTGCGGCTTACGCCGATCAGGACCGGATCTCCGGCTTTGCCCAGGCGGCAGCCGGGAATCTGCGGCTGCTGAAAATCATGGAGGGAGACACCCGCAATCAGTTTCTGCCACAGGAGAATATGAGCCGGGCCCAGTGCGCCAAGGTGATGCTGCTGTCCTGCAAGCTGCTGGAGGATGAGTCGCTCCCCCGTGAGCTCTCGGCTGGCTACACCCGCAAGGGAGAGCTCGCTGACAGGGAGTTGACCGACAGCGAGCGACAGGCCGTCACAGACTTCTGCGTGAGACTGACTCAGGCTGCCGTGGGCCGGGACGGGCCCGGGATGCTCTCTCCGGTGAGCGTCCTGGTTGCCCTGGGGATGACTGCCAACGGGGCCAGAGGCGTTACCAAGGACCAGCTGGAGGCTGCCTTCGGCATGTCTGTGGAGGAGCTGAACCGGTGCCTGTCCGTCTATCTGAGCACGCTGCCCAACTCTGACACGGTAATCTGCCGGCCGGCAAGCTCTGTGTGGATTGCAAACAACAATCTCTTTACGGTTCCCGAGGACTTCCTGCAGGCCAACGCAGAGTATTATGGGGCTCAGATTTACCGGATCGGCTTTGACAACGAAGGCGTGGGGCTGGTAAACCGCTGGGTATCAGAACAGACCCAGGGGCTGATTCCCCGGATTGTGGAGCAGCTGCCGGCATTGGGCGGCCTGGCCCAGGTGAACACCCTGTATCTGGACTGCGGGTGGGATTCCGGCTGCGCCAGGATCAAAAACTGCCCCTTCACCAACGCGGGCGGTGAGACCGAGACCTGCAGCATGCTGCTGAGCTATGAGACCCGATACCTGGAGGACGAGCAGTTCACCGGCTTCGTCCGGCCCATGGGCAACGGCAATTACACCGTAGTGGGCCTGCTGCCCAAGCAGGGCAGCGCCGACGAGGCCCTGGCCGGACTGACCGGCCAAGGGCTGTGCAGACTGCTGGACAGCGAGAGCACTGCCTATGACGTTGTGGTGCGGATGCCGGAGCTGAATCTCACCGAAGGCCGGGATCTGATTGCCACATTGAAGGACATGGGCATCCACTTCTTCTGCCAGGAGCCCAGGGATCTGAGCGGTATGGGCTCCAAGGACCTGGAGGTGAGCCAGGTGACCCATAAGGTCAGCTTCAAGCTGGACGGTAACGGCGTGTGCGCCGCCGCGGCCACCGTGATTGTGGAGGAGCCCAGCGCCGCGGTGACCCCCTCCCAGGTCAGAGAGGTGAAAACCGTGACCCTGGACCGCCCCTTCCTGCTGCTGGTGCTGGACAGCCGGAACCGGGTACCCCTGTTTATGGGCACGGTAAACTCCACCCAGGGCCAATAACGCCCATTTCAAAAGCAGGCGTCTGCGCGCTTTCATATGCAGCGGCAGCGCAGCCCGCACGGTGAGAATCGTGTGGGCTGCGCTGCCTTGCGCTTATGCAATTGTCTTTTGATACAGCAGGGTTTATAAATAGACCCAGTAGGGGCTCAGGAGAAAGGCCAGCAGAATCCCGACCGGCAGGGCGATCAGAAGCTGCTTCAAATTTCTGTAAATGGCTGCAACGGCGCCGCAGAATACCAGAGAATACAGCAGCCCTCTCAGATCGACATAGAAAAACCCGATTGCAAAGCAGGACAAAAAGAACACGGCAATGACCCCGATCTGCAGCAGAATGCCGACAGGTCCTGTGCCCCTTGCGTACCAGCAAAGCACGGCAAGCAGCGGCGACACCAAGGTGATTGCATACCACACCATCATATAGGAGGTGGGATGAAACCCGCTGAAGACGATGGTATAGGCGTGATAAGCAGCACACACCCCCACAAAAAACACAAAGACCCGGAGCGCCGCCCACAGGGGGGATCGGCTGAAAACCGCAATCAACAGCGCAAGCAACAGCCAGATTGCCAGGTCTGAGAAGAAAACGCCCAGATTCAACGTCTCGATCCATCTGTGCCACCAGACGGTGCTGTCCAGCGCCAGATTGTCCAGCCACTTGGAAAACACGCCCAGGGCAATGCCTGCGGCAAAGCAGCCGGCAGCAGAGCACAGCCCGCTTTTGACGCCGCAACTCTCGGGACTCCGGATCCGGCGGAGCCTTTCTTGGATGGAAAATCTGTTTGTCGTCATATCCCGTTTCATTCCAGTCCTCCCAGGGAATTCCCCCTCACCACACAAAGGGGATCACCTTATACCTGACACGCTTCTGATACTCTGCATAGCCCTCCAGCCCGTCCTTCAGCACCTGCTCTTCATTGCGGATGCGCTTTGCAATGATGGGCAGATAGGCCAGCATGATGGCAAAGGAAAGGACAGACCCCAGAACCAGCGGCATGGACAGGAACAGCAAAATCGTGCTCATGTACATCGGGTGCCGGACCAGTCCGTACAGCCCGGTGTCAATCACCT
>DFIE01000008.1 GCA_002372735.1 Clostridiales bacterium UBA3705 | reverse complement strand
GAGGACGGCCTGGAGGCCCTGGCCTACGCCATCCGCTCCGACTGGAACAAGAGCAGCCTGCGCAGCCGCCACGTCATTGTGGTGTGGACCGACGCCGGCACCCACCCCCTGGGCTACGCCCGGGGCTGCGAGGAGTACCCCCAGGGCATGCCCGCCAACATGGCCGAGCTGACCGAGTGGTGGGACGAGATGCCCATGAAGAGCAAGCGGATGGTCATCTTTGCCCCCAATGAGGACGGCTGGAGATTCATCTCCGACAACTGGGACAACGTGGTCCACGTCCAGTCCGCCGCAGGCAACGGCCTGGCTGAGCAGAGCTACAGCCAGATCCTGGACCTGGTAGCCAACAGCGTGGCGGTTTAACCCGCTCCATCCCCGGCAGCACGTCACAGAGGAGGGCCGCCCATGAATCAGAATCTCAGCTGCATCCCCGATTGCAGCCTGCAGTTCTCCCTGCCCATCAAGCAGGACCAGGGAGAGGACTGCTGCTGCCGCTGCGTGGGCCAGTCCGCCACCCTGGTGGCCGCCCTGGACGGCTGCGGCGGCAGCGGCGCCCGCCGGCACGACTGGTACTCCGGCAAGACGGAGGCCTATATGGCCTCCCGCCTGGTGGCCGGGGCCCTGCACGATGTGTTTTTCCGGGTCTTTCCCCTGAACCAGAGCCCGGTCCAGGCCGCCCGGACCTATCTGGAGGCCCTGCGGCCGGAAATCGACCGGCGGCTGGACAGCTACCGTCCCCCCGCCGGCGCCACCGCCTTTAAGGGCCGGATGTTCCGCACCCTGCCCTGCACCCTGGCCGCCGCCCTGGTCCAGCGGGAGGAGAGCGGCCGGCGGATCGTCACCGTGTTCTGGGCGGGGGATTCCCGGGTGTATCTGCTTACCGCCAACGGCCTGATGCAGCTGACCCGGGACAACTCCGGCACCGACGATCCCTTTGAAAACACCTACACCGACGACGTGATGAACAACGTCATCAGCCAGGACCGGGACTATCAGATCCACCGGGGCTCGGTGGGGCTGAGCACCCCCTTTGTCCTCTTTGCCGCCACCGACGGGGCCTACGGCTATGTGCCCAGCCCCATGGAGTTTGAGGGGCTTCTGCTGTCTACCCTGGACCGGTCCGCCAGCCCCGACCAGTGGGAGCAGGAGATGACCGGCCTGCTGAAGCAGTTTACCGAGGACGACTGCTCCATGTCCATGGCCTTTTTCGGCTACCGGGACTTTGCCCGGCTGAAGCAGGACCTGGCCCCCAGGTACCGCTTCCTGCAGGAGCAGTACCTTTCCAAGCTGAAGGACATCCCCCTGGAGGAAAAGGAGGCCCGCCGGGCCTACTGGCAGACCTATCAGACCAACTACCTGAAATTTGTAAAGGATGAGAGCTAACCATGTCTAAGCTATGGCGCTATGAACTGCAGGGCGACTTCTCCGGCGAGAACGCCGGCAACTGCCAGTGGGCCATCGGCGAGTGGGAGGGCAGGGAGTACTTTATCAAAGAATTCCTCACCCCCAAGTACCCTGTGGACACCACAGACATGTCCCCCAAAACCGTGGAGCGGAAAAAGAAGGCCTGCGAGGACTTTGTGGTCCACAAGGAGCGGGTCTACCGGGTGGCCCACGACAGCTCCGACGGCAACAGCGTGCCTGTGCTGGAGCTGTTCCGCTACGGCACCAAGTACTACACCGTCCAGCCCAATATCCACAAGGTGAACATGTCCATTGAGGACGTGGCCGCCCTGCCCATGGGGGAAAAGCGGCGGATCTGCGCCAATATCGCCCACTCGGTGTCCTGCTTCCACGACTTCGGCATGATCCACAGCGACATCAAGCACGACAACATCCTCTTTATCCGCACTAAGCGGGACACCCTGGTGCCCAAGCTCATCGACTTTGACAGCGCCTTCTTTGAGCAGGACCCCACCCCCGAGACCATCGACGGCGACGCCGTCTACTTCTCCCCGGAGGTGCTGCTGCGCCAGGAGGAGGAGGATCTGAGCCTGAACTGCAAAATGGACATCTTTGCCCTGGGGGTGCTGTTCCACCAGTATCTCACCGGCCGGCTGCCGGGCTTTGACGAGACCCTCTCCGGCACCGTGGGCGAGGCCGTGATGCAGGGCCTGCCCCTGGAGCTCAGCACCGAGCTGGACCCCGAGGTCCAGGTGCTGCTGGACCAGATGCTCCTGCGGGACCCCGCCGCCCGGCCCAGCGCCGAGGAGGTCTACCGCACCATCCGCCCCCTGTTTGAGGAGACGGTGCGGATTGTGCCGGAGTCCAGGCCCGAGCCCAAGCCGGAGCCCAAGCCGGAGTCCAAGGCCTCCAAACCCAAAACCGAGCCCTACGGCGGCGCCAACGCCTGGTTCCACCCGCCGGAATGGTAACAATCCCTTCCATCGGTCGCAGCCGGGCTGTGGCCGATTGCTCCACATCGCCGTGTTTTCCCGGCCCCTGCCAGGAAAGGAGATACCCAGGATGTATTGTGTGCACTGCGGCCAGAGCATTGCCGACGGCAGCCGCTTCTGTCCCCTCTGCGGCCGGCCCCAGGCCGCCAACCCAGACCGCCCCGCCCACCGGCGGCAGGTGGACCTGCCCCTGGACGGGGAGCGTCCCCCCCGGGTGCCCCAGGCCCAGCCTGCGCCTGCGCCGGAGACCGGGCCGGTCATCAAAACCAAATTCAAGGCCAAAGCCAAGGCCGGGGCCCGGCCCAAGGCCGAAAGGCCCAAGTCCGAGCCCGCGCCCAGGCCCAAGGCCCCCCAGCCCTCCGCCGGGCAGGAGACCGCCGCCCCCCGGCGCTTCCCCCTGCTGCCGGTGCTGGCAGGGGCCCTGGCGGTGCTGGCCCTGGTGATCGTGGGGGTGCTGGTCACCCTGATGGCAGGCAGCGACGACGAGAGCCCCGCCACCCTGGCAAGCACCGAAACCCTGCCCCCCGAAACCGAGACCGCTGCCCAGACCCCGCAGACCGAGCCCCAGGTCACCGAGCCCCCCGAGGAGCTGACCATCCGGGGTCTGCCGGAGGCCTACGCCGGCTTCAGCCAGGCCCTGGTGGGCCCCGGGGGCGCCCCCGCGGGAGAGGAGTATCTGCTCTGGGATCTGGACGGGCAGGAGCCCATGGAGCTGATTCTCCACAGCAGGGACCAGGAGGGCAACGAGGTGTTCACGGTTTACGCCTTCAAGGACGGGCAGGTGCAGGCCCTGGACTCCCAGATGGCGGGCAACAAGCTGCGCTTCGGTCTGGACGGCAGCAGGCCCGTGCTGTGGCGGAATCTTTCCGGCACCTACCAGGTGTGGGACGTGGCGCTGGCCGAGGGCCGGGTCCAGTGGACCCAGCGGCCGGACCAGGGCATCCGGGACTATCTCGCCCCGGAGACCTTTGCCGCCGACAACCCCGCAGGCCTGCGGAACATCTACACCGACGAGGCCGCCGAGACCATTTTGGAGACCCGGGGCTACGTGCCCCGGCCGGGCGCCCTGCCCTGCTTCCTCCGGGGGGAGGAGGCGGTGTGGCAGCTGGATTCCGGGGCGGTGCTGGCCCTGGATACCGGCACCGGGGAGATCTCCCAGCTGTGCGCCCTGGGCCGGGAGGAGCGTCTGCTGGCTGTGACCCGTGACCGGCTCTACGCCGCCCCCCTGTCCGGCAGCCGCAGCAAGGGGGTCTTCTCCTGCAGCAGGAGCGGCGAGGACCGCCGGCCCCTGCAGGGGGACTGGGAGCCCGAAAATCTCCAGGGCTGGCTGCTGCTGAAGGCCTGGCGGCCCAACCGCCAGCCCGACACCTGCCTGGTGGTGGACCCCGCCGACGGGGAGACCGCCGTCACCCAGCCCTGCTGGGACGTGGCGGTGGCGGAGGGCAGCGCCTGGCTGCTGCTGGACGAGGGCCAGGGCATCACCGTGGCCCGGCTGAGCCCCGACGGGAACCTGCGCCGGCTGGGGACCATCCCGGAGCACCAGTCCTACCGCATCCGCCCCGAAACCGGGGTGATCGAGGCCTCCCAAAACGGCAAAATCGACCGCTACGACCTGTACACCCAGCAGCCCGCGGCGGGCTAGACCCCGGCGATATACGGCAAAGGCCCGGAGCAGACGCTCCGGGCCTTTGCCGTATGTATTTTTTTATACTGAACTCCATTAATTGGACTTGTGAAAAGGATAAGACTTTCAA
>DFIE01000148.1 GCA_002372735.1 Clostridiales bacterium UBA3705 | reverse complement strand
CCGCCGCCGTACTCCGGCGCCACGCAGGCCGCCCGCTCCAGCAGGCGGGAGTGGAGGTAGAACACGTCGCCGGGGTAGGCCTCACGTCCGGGGGGACGGCGGATCAGCAGGGAGATGGCACGGTAGGCCACCGCGTGCTTGGACAAATCGTCGTAGACCACCAGCACGTCCTTGCCCTGGGCCATAAAATATTCGCCCATGGTGCAGCCGGCATAGGGGGCAATGTACTGCATGGGGGCCAGCTCGGAGGCGGTGGCGGAGACCACGATGGTGTAGTCCATGGCGCCGCCCAGGGTCAGGGTGTTGACGATCTGGGCCACGGTGGAACGCTTCTGCCCGATGGCCACATAGATGCAGATGACGTCCTTGCCCCGCTGGTTGAGGATGGTATCGGTGGCGATGGTGGTTTTGCCGGTCTGGCGGTCGCCGNNCGTAGATGATCAGCACGTGCCTGCCCTTGTACATGAAATACTCGCCCATCGCGCATCCGGAATAAGGAGCGATGTACTGCAGAGGACTGGGCTCCGAAGCAGTTGCGGCCACGACGATGGTGTAATCCATCGCGCCGTTCTCCTTCAGCTGGTTCACCAGGTTGGTCACGGTCGAGCGCTTCTGTCCGATCGCGACATAAATGCAGATGACGTCCTTGCCCTTCTGATTGATGATGGTATCCTGCGCGATCACTGTTTTGCCCGTCTGGCGGTCGCCGATGATCAATTCGCGCTGGCCCCGGCCGATGGGGATCATGGCGTCAATGGCCTTGATGCCCGTCTGCAGCGGCACAGACACGGACTTGCGCTCAATGACGCCGGGGGCCGGCATCTCAATGGGCCGGTAGGTCTTGGCGTCAATGGGGCCGCGGCCGTCAATGGGCTCGCCCAGAGCGTTGACCACCCGGCCGATCAGAGACTCGCCCACAGGCACAGAGACCACCCGGCCGGTGCGCTTGACGGTGTCGCCCTCACGCAGGCCCTCGTCACTGCCCAGGATGACCAGGGAGACGGTGTGCTCCTCCAGGTTTTGGGCCATGGCGAAGGAGCCGTTGGGCAGCGCCACCAGCTCGTTGACCATGCACTTGTCCAGCCCCGCGGCCTTGGCGATGCCGTCGCCCAGGGAGATGATGGTGCCGGTCTGGCTCTGTTCGATTTTGTTTTCGTAGTTTTTAATTTGAGATCGGATGATCTTGGTAATTTCGTCTGGTCTTAATTCCATGGTGAACCTGCTTTCTTATGTAGAGATACACGTTATAACACCGTGTCGGAAAGCGTTTTGCGCAGGCCGTCCAGCGCACGGCGCACCGTGCCGTCCAGCTGGGTGCCCTCCAGCTCCAGGCGGACGCCGCCCAGCACCGTGGGATCCACCCGGTTGCGCAGGCTGATCTGCTTGCCGGTGGTCTGGGCCAGCTTCTGCTCCAGCCGGGCGCGCAGGGCGGGGGTCAGGGGTACGGCGGTGACCGCCACGGCCTCCACAATGCCCCGGTCCCGGTTATACCGGCTGCGATAACGGCGGATGCACTCCCGGGCGGAGCGGATATGGCCCCGCTCGCACAGCAGCTTGAGAAAGCTGAGCACGTAGCTGTGCACCCGGCCGCCAAAGGCCTCGTCCAGGGCCTGGCAGCGCTCGGTCTTGGGGATCGAGGGACAGCTGAGCAGCTCCAGATAGGCCGGCTCTGCCGCAAGGATCTCCTCCACCCGGAGCAGCTGGGTCAGAATGGGCTGATCCAGGCCCTCGTCGTGGGCCAGATCGTACAGGGCGTCGCCGTAGTTTTGGGCAGTCTGTGTCATTGCTCCACCCCCAGCTGGCGGATGAAGCCCTCAATGAGCTCCTGCTGGGCGTCCCGGTCCAGCTGCTTTTGGACCACCTTTTCGGCAATGTCCATGGCAAGGCCGGAGATGTCGCCCTTGGCCTCGTTCAGGGCCTTTTTCTTTTCCAGGGCGATGTCGGCGGCGGCCTTTTCCCGCAGGGCGTTGGCCTCCTGCCGGGCCTGGCGCAGAATTTCGTCTGAGCGCTGGTTGGCCTCGGCGGTGGCGGTGCGCACCAGCTCGGCAGAGGTCTGCTTGGCCTGGGAGAGCTGGGTTTCATAGTCCTGCCGCCGGGTTTCAGCCTCCAGCTTGGCAGTTTCCGCGTCACGGTACAGGTCGTCAATCTCCTGCTGGCGGTCGGCGATCATTTTGTTCACCGGCTTGAACAGGAACTTTTTCAGAATCAAAAATGTGATCACCATGTTCAGCAGGGTGAACAAGGCGGTCAAGGGATTAAAACCAATAAAGTTTTCAAACCCCTCCATTGGGCGATCCCTCCCTTTCTGTGTGCTTTTTGTCCGGCTTATTTGAACGCGAACATCAGCAGCAGGGCGATGACCAGGGAGTAGATGCCGGTGGTCTCCGCCACGGCGCAGCCCACGAGCATATTGGTACGCAGATTGCTGGTGGATTCAGGCTGACGGGCCATGCCCTCCAGGGCCTTGCCCACCGCGTTGCCTTCGCCGATGGCGGGGCCGATGGCGCCGATGCCCATGCACAGGCCGGCTCCCAAAGCACAAGCTGCTCTCACGATTGCTTCTTCCATGATAAGTTCCTCCTAATATTGTTGTGTATGTGGATTCGTGATGCACGAATGGGTTACAAGGGCTTACGCCTCCGGCCCCGGGCAGGCGCCGGCAATGTAGATCATGCTAAGCAGGCTGAACACAAAGGCCTGGATCACGCCGGAGAAGACGTCAAAGTACAGCGACAGCACGCCGGGAATGCCCAGGGTGAGCAGCGGCACCTGCTCCGGCCCGTGGCTGATGAGGATGAGGCACAGCAGCCCCAGGCCGAAGGCCACCGCCCCCACGGGCAGGAACCAGGGCTTTTTGCCCCAGAGCATCAGCACCAGCCCAGCCAGGATCACCACAAAGGACAGCCCCGCCAGGGCGCCGTAGGCACCGGTGCTCAGCTCGGGATAGGCAAAGTCCAGGGCCCCGCAGAGCTTATCCAGCAGGCCCAGGGCCCCCAGGCCCAGGCTGACCGCGCCCACAAAGCGGACTGCCAGCCGCACCTTGCCGTTTTTGATCTTCAGCAAGAACAGCATGGCCGCCCCCGCCAGGGCCAGCACCGCAGAGACCACCACCACGCTGGAGGCGATGGCCCGCAGAATGCCCACCGAGGCCCCGCTCAGGGCCCAGTAGAGCATGGCCGTGATGACGCCGCCGCCGGCAATGTTGCCGAAGTGACGGAAGGCCAGAGACACGGGCTGGGCAATCTCGGAGACAATGTTCATAGGGGTCATGATGGCGATGGGCTCGGTAAAGCCCTTGAGCCAGCCCAAAAAGCCGTTGGTCTTGATGGACTCATACCAGCAGATGGCGCTGATCACCAATGCCCAGGGCATGGTGGTGCTGAGATCTGCCGTAGAGGAGCGCAGCACGCCGGTCATGCCCAGCAGGGTGCCGCACAGGGACGAGAGAAAGATGGTGGCAATAAAGGGCGCCCAGCGCACGTTGTGGGGACCCATGGCCTCGCTGACCAGGTTGGTGATGACCCCCACCGCCTTTTCGGTGAGGACCTGGGCCTTGCCCGGGCGCTTTTTCAGCCCCCGGCCCAGCAGGATTGCCGCCAGGCAGATCAGCACCGTGGCCACAAAGGAGGTCACCAGGCTCTGGGTGACGTTCAGGCCGCCGAATATGGGGATGGTAAAGTAAATCTTGGGACCGGTAATGTTCATAACGCCGATGTCACCTGTCTTTCTTTCGGAAGAATTCACCCAGGGCGATGACCAGCCGCGCCAGCAGCAGGGGGATCACCATGGCAATGATGTTGCAGTAACCGCTCTTGGCCCCCAGAACCAGCAGGCCGATGAGCAGCACATAGCGCAGCGCCATGGAAAGGCTCACCGTGCTTTGGGCCCGCTTGACGTCGCCCTGCTCGGCCTTGTCTGCGGCCATGGCCACCCCCAGGGCGGTGAGCCCGTAGTTCAGCATGGCCATGGCGGCCCCGGCGGCGCCGCCCAGCAGCACCGGCCCGTCCAGCCGACGCAGCAGGGCGTACACCCCGTACATCAGCCCCAGGACCAGAAGCTCGCCCAGGGCAAAGATCAAAAGCTCGCGCAGCAGGGGGCGGTTTTTGGATTGGTTTTCGTTCATAGGAAGTTGTTCCTCAGTCGTGATGGTTGTAGCCCCGGGGCGGCGGATCCTCCTGCCGGGCCAGGCGGTGCAGGGTTTTAAAGCTATTGTACAACCCGCCGGCCATACCCATCAGCCCCAGCAGCACCCCCACCAGAATCACCCAGCCGCCCAGGGCAAAGCGGTTTTTCAGCCAGACCGCCAGCAGCACAAAGCCCACCATGGGCACCGCCGCAGACAGACCCAGCTGCAGCAGCCAGGTGAGAAGCTGGGCCGCGCGAAAGGCCGAGCGCATGACGATCACCTCCGGTGCCGGTTTGCGTCAAAAAGAACGCATACTCATACGTTTGCTATTATAACGGCTTTTCCGGTCAATTGCAAGCCCGGCGAAAAGATTATTTTCCCTCCGCCCTGCCCCGCCGCGGCGCTGGCGGCCGCAATATAGCTTGCAACCCGGCCGGGGATGTGATATAATCTCCGTAAACAAACACGGCCCAGGCCGGGAAATGAGGTTCCCCATGGAAGACTTTCATATGCAGACCGCCCGGCGCCTGATGCGCTACGCGGCCATCGGCACCCAGTCCGCCGAAAACGCGGACCGGTACCCCACCACCGCCTGCCAGCACGATCTGGCCAAGGTGCTGTACGAAGAGCTGCTGGCGCTGGGGCTGCGGGCGGAGTATGACCGGCAGGCCTGCCTGGTCTACGGCTGGATCGACGCCACCGTGCCGGATGCCGAGCCCATCGGCCTGATTGCCCACATGGACACCTCCCCCGAGGTGCCGGGCATGGAGGTAAAGCCCTGGCTGCTGGAGCGCTACGACGGGGGCGACATTCTGCTGAACCCCGCCCTGGACATCCGGATGCGGGCGGCGGACTACCCCAATCTGGCCCAGTACGTGGGCCAGGCCCTGGTGCTCACCGACGGCACCACCCTGCTGGGCGGCGACGACAAGGCCGCCGTGGCCGCCCTGATGACCCTGGCCGAGCACTATGCCCGGCACCCGGATCTGCCCCACCCCAAGATCTGCCTGGCCTTTACCCCCGACGAGGAGGTGGGCGGCCTGGCCCGGGATCTGGACCTGGAGCGCTTCGGCGCCCGCTTTGCCTACACCATCGACGGCGACCACCTGGGCTGGTACCAGGACCAGACCTTCTACGCCGCCCAGGCCCGGTTTGTCATCACCGGCAGGAGCGTCCACCCCGGCACCGCCAAGGACATTATGATCAACGCCGCCGAGCTTGCCGCCGAGGTGGTGGGCATGCTGCCCATGGACCAGCGGCCCCAAACCACCCAGGGCACCCAGGGCTTTTACCATGTGCTGAGTCTGGCCGGAGACTGCGAGCACGCCGAGCTGAGCCTGATTGTCCGGGATTTTGACCCGGACGCCTTTGCCGCCCGGCAGGACCATCTGCGCGCCTGCGCCGCGGCGCTGAACGCCCGGCACCCGGGCTGCGCGGCGCTGGAGATCCGCCAGCAGTACCGCAACATGGGCGAGGTGCTCTCCCGCTGGCCCTTTTTGACCCGGCAGCTGGACGCCGCCATCCGGGCGGCGGGGCTGCAGCCGGTGTGTGAGCCCTTCCGGGGCGGCACCGACGGGGCGGCGCTGAGCTTCCGGGGTCTGCCCTGCCCCAATCTGTCCGCGGGCTATGAGAACGCCCACGGCCGGTTTGAGTTTGTGCCAGTGCCCTCCATGGCCAAAAACGTGGAAATTCTGCTCTACCTTTGCGCGCATTTTAAGGAGGAATGACCATGGAACCCCAAGCCCTGCTCTCCGCCCTGCACGTGGCAGAGCGCCTGAAGAACGCCACCCGCCACTGTGACACCTCCGGCGGCCGGAGGGAGTCTGTGGCCGAGCACAGCTGGCGCCTGGCCCTGATGGCCTGGTGGCTGAAGGACGACTTCCCCCAGGCGGACATGGACAAGGTGATCCGCATGTGCCTGATCCATGACCTGGGCGAGGCCTTTACCGGCGACATCCCCACCTTTTTGAAAACCCAGGCCGACGAGGAAACCGAGGAGGCCCTGCTCTTTGCCTGGGTGGACACCCTGCCCCAGCCCTACGCCGGGGAGATGGCCGCCCTGTACCGGGAGATGGCCGCCCGCCAGACCCTGGAGGCCAAAATCTACAAGGCCCTGGACAACCTGGAGGCCGTGATCCAGCACAACGAATCCGCCCTGTCCTCCTGGAGCGACAACGAGTTCGCCCTGAATCTCACCTACGGTGAGGACAAGGCCGCCTTCTCCCCCGTGCTGAGCGCCCTGCGCCGGGCGGTGCGGGCGGAAACCGAGGAAAAAATCGAGAAAGGACTGTGACCTCCCCATGCTGATTGCCATTATCGGCGGACGCTGCACCGGCAAGTCCGCCCTGGCCGAGGCCATCTGCCAAAAGGTCCACGCCCAGGTCTTCTCCGGCCGGGACTATACCCGCCTGGCCCCCACCGAGACCGAGGCGGAGACCCGCTTCCGCGCCCTGCTGGCTGCCGCTGTCACCGGGGAGGAGATTGTGATCTACATCATCCCCCAGCGGGAGCTGCTGGAGCTGCTGCCCCCCGGGGCCCTGCGGGTACGCTGCCGGGCGGAGCTGTGGACGGTGAAGTCCCGGTTTGCCGCCCGGATGCAGGACGGCCGCCTGCCCGCCCCCGTGGCCGCCATGCTGGAAAAGCAGCACGGCATCTTTGACGACCTGCCCTGCGACCTGGTGGTGGACACCGCCCGCCGGGCCCCCGCCCTGCTGGCTGCCGAGGTGCTGGCCCTGGGGCTGGAGCGGCAGCGTGCTCTTTAAGAAAAATGTGTTGCAATTGTCCGAAAACACTGTATAATATACCCGTCAGCACAGAAAAGAAGAGAAAAGAAGGTAACATACAGTGGTAGATATTTTTTCAAAATGCGACAAGCCCTCCGTAGCCAAGACGCTGCGGGAACAGGGCATTTATCCCTACGGCCACGCCCTGGAATCCCGGCAGGACGTGGAGGTCATCATGGAGGGCAAGCGCCGGATCATGCTGGGCTCCAACAACTACCTGGGCCTGACCACCCACCCCGAGATCATTGAGGCCGGCATCAAGGCCTTTGAGCAGTACGGCTCCGGCTGCTCCGGGTCCCGGTTCTTGAACGGGACCCTGCAGATGCACCTGGAACTGGAGGCGGAGCTGGCCCGCTTTTTGCACAAGGAGATGGTCATCACCTTCTCCACGGGCTTCCAGTCCAACCTGGGCATCATCTCCGCCATTGTGGGCCCCCACGACTATGTGATCTGCGACCGGGAGAACCACGCCTCCATCTACGACGGCTGCAAGCTCAGCTACGGCAAGATGCTCCGCTACCGCCACGCGGACATGGAGGATCTGGAGCGGCAGCTGCAGAAGGTGCCGGAAAACCGGGGCTGCCTCATTGTCACCGACGGGGTGTTCTCCATGGGCGGCGACATTGCCAACCTGCCTGAGATCGTCCGGCTGGCCAGGCAGTACGGCGCCGGCGTGATGGTGGACGACGCCCACGGCCTGGGCGTCATCGGCGAGGGCGGCCGGGGCACGGCCAGCTACTTCGGCCTGGAGGACCAGGTGGACATCTACATGGGCACCTTCTCCAAGTCGCTGGCCTCTCTGGGCGGCTACTGCGCCACCTCGGAGCGGATCGGCGATTACATCAAGCACGCCTCCCGGCCCTTTATCTTCTCCGCCTCCATGACCCCGGCCAACTGCGCCACGGCCCTGGCGGCCCTGCGCCACCTGGAGGCCCACCCCGAGCTGCCCCGGCAGCTGCACGACATCAGCGCCTATGCCCGGGAGTGCTTCCATAAGAAGGGGGTGCGCATCATCGAGGCCGAGACCCCCATCGTGCCCATCTACACCTACGAGCCCTATAACACCCTGGAAAAGGCCCGCCTGGCCTTTGACCGGGGGGTATACGTCAACCCGGTGCTGCCCCCTGCCTGTGCCGAGGGCGAGTGCCTGCTGCGCACCAGCTATATGGCCACCCACACCAAGGCCCTGATTGACGAGGCCACCGACATTCTGGCAGAGGTGTTGAAGGATCATGGGTAATCCGGTTGTGATTGTCACCGGGGGCAGCTCCGGCATCGGCCTGTGCGCCGCCCGCAGCCTGCGGGACAGGGGCTGCCAGGTGTATATTGTCTCCCGCCGGCCCTTTTCCGAGAAGGGGCTGCACCACATCTGCGCCGACGTGTCCGACGAGCTGCAGTGCCGCCGGGCGGTGGAGGAGGTGCTGGCCCACGCCGGGCGGGTGGATATCCTGGTGAACTGTGCGGGCTTCGGCATCTCGGGGGCAGTGGAGTTCACCGAGCTGGCCGCGGCCAAGAAGCAGATGGACGTGAACTTCTTCGGCACGGTGAACATGACCAAGGCGGTGCTGGGGCCCATGCGGCAGCAGGGCGCGGGCCGGGTGGTGAACACCAGCTCGGTGGCGGCCCCGGCGGCCATCCCCTTCCAGACCTACTACTCCGCCACCAAGTCGGCCATCAACACCTACACCCTGGCCCTGCGCAACGAGGTGCGGCCCTTTGGCATCACCCTGACGGCGGTCCAGCCGGGGGACATTGCCACCGGCTTCACCGACGCCCGGGAGAAATCCCAGGCCGGGGATGAGATCTACGGCGGCCGGATTGGCCGCAGCGTGGCCGGCATGGAGAAGGACGAGCGCCAGGGCATGAAGCCTGAGGTTGCCGGCGCGTATATTGCCAAGCTGGCCCTGCGTAAAAGCGTAGCCCCGGTGTACACCATCGGCCTGGGCTACAAATGCCTGAGCCTGCTGCTAAAGCTGCTGCCCCTCCGGTTTTCCAACTGGCTGGTGGGCCTGCTGTACGCAAAATAAAAGAGCCTGCACAAGGGCCCTCCCGCGAGCTTTGCGGGAGGGCCCTTTTTGTTTGCGATTTTTCCCGGCTTACCGCCGGATGAAACGATCCTGCCGCAGCGCTCGCCGCGCGGGCTGCATCTTTTGCGGCCATGTACCAGGGGAGATGTTCCCCGCGGCGTCGTAGGAATCGGTGTTGTAGTTGAGTATGCCGGTATCCGGCTTCCGATCAGCAAACACAAATGGACCGTCCCCTTGTGACCCTATCTATATATAAGGACACCAAAATGACCCGAATTTTGCCAAGATATTAAGAAATCTTAAGATATTTTTTGAAAATGCGGCACAAAACCGAGCGTAAATCCGCCTTCGGCGGATCGGATCGATCGTCCGGCTGCAACCGCATGATCGATCCCTACGGGGAGTTGCCGGTATGGACCGGCTTCTCCGTAG
>DFIE01000128.1 GCA_002372735.1 Clostridiales bacterium UBA3705 | reverse complement strand
CCATGTTCTCCGCCACGCTGTGGTCGGAGAGCTGTTCAATATTCTTAAAGCCGATGATGGTACCGTTGTCCCCGGTAATGGCGGAAAACCGGGGCGAGGCCTCGTGAATCTCAAAGGAGCAGATGGTCTTAAAGGCCACCCCGGCCCAGCCCGCTTCGAAGGCCCGGGCGCACATCTCATAGGTGCTGGCCACCACCGAGGAGGACAGGAAGAAGGGGTTTTCCAGGGGGACACCGCACAGATCTGTGCGCAGCCGCGCCTCATCCTCCGGGGCAGGGAGCTCCAGGGCGGGCTTCACCCGGTCATATAGCCGGTGGATCAGATCACGGATGGGCACCTGGCCGGATCGCAGGCAGGCCCGCTCACAGGGGGCGTCACAGTGCAGGCAGGGGTTCTGGGCCGGCAGCGCAGAGGCTGCAGCCTTTTCATTGTCAAACCAGATGCTTCTGAGCAGACCGGCAGGGTCCAGCCTGCCGCAGGCGGCGGTACAGGGCGCGTTTTGGCACAGGGCACATTTGAGCATATCTGCCCGATAGAGTTCGCGTTGGAACATCTCAGGTTCCTCCTTTCACCGTTTGCAAGAGAGCGTGGCCGGATGCGGCCCGATTCCAGTATACCACAGCAGAGTGTCAATTGTATATTATTTTTTCCTGCTTTCCGGCAAAATATTCCCCCGAGGGCAGGGCTTTTCTTCCCGGCGGAAAGAGAAACGGAGCCGGGCTTCCGGCTCCGTTTTGTTTGTGTATCACAGCTGCCCGGGGAGAAGACTCAGTCCTGCGCTGCCTTGGCCGCCTCGCTGCGCTGGATGTGCCGCTGGATCTGGCTGGTGATCATCTCCAGGGCCACCAGGTTCTTGCCGCCCTCCAGCACCACAACGTCCGCGTTTTTCTTGCTGGGCTCTACAAACTGCTCGTGCATGGGCTTGACGGTTTCAAGGTACTGGTTGAGCACAGACTGGAGACTGCGGCCGCGTTTGGCTACGTCCCGCTTGATCCGGCGGATCAGACGCACGTCGTCGTCGGTGTCCACAAAGATCTTGATGTCCATCTCATCGCACAGGGCCTTGTTTTCGAAGATCAGGATGCCCTCCACAATGATGACACTGCGGGATTCGATCATGGTGACCTCGCTGGTGCGGTTGTGGATGGTGTAGTCATAGACCGGGCAGGCAATGGTCTTGCCCTGCTTGAGCTGCCGCAAATGCTCAATCATCATCTCGGTGTCAAAGGCATCGGGGTGGTCGTAATTGAGCTTGCTGCGCTGCTCAAAGGGAAGCTCGTCATGGGCGCGATAGTAATTGTCGTGGCTGAGCACGGCAATCTGATCGCCGAAGCCCTGCATCAGGTTTTTCATCAAGGTGGTTTTTCCGCTGCCGCTGCCGCCTGCAATTCCAATGACCAAAATCTGCTCTGTCATGCCAGCCTCCTTTTGTTGTATGTCAGTGAGAAACAAATTTACACCGACAGGAACACTCCTGCCGGTGTAAATTTTATCAGTTATTGGGAAGAATGTCAAGGATTATCTCATGCCCTTGTCGTAGGGGATGCCCTCGGCCTTGGGCGCGCGGGACTTCTTGGAGGTGAAGGCCAGCACGATCAGGCAGACGATGTAGGGCAGCATGTTGTACACGCCGCTGGGGATGTTCATGGCCTTGAGGAAGTCAAAGGCGTTGTACACGTTGCCCAATGCGCGGAACAGGCCAAACAGCAGGGCCGCGCCAGCAATGCGGAAGGGATCCCAGGCGCCGAAGATCATAACGGCCAGGGCCAGGAAGCCGAAGCCCGCCACGCCGTTTTCAAACTTCCAGGTGGACACGCCGGCAGTGATGTAGGTGATGCCGCCCACGCCGCCCAGCAGGCCGGAGATCAGAACGCCAGCCCAGCGCATCTTGAAGACGTTGATGCCCACAGAGGCAGCTGCCTGGGGATGCTCGCCGCAGGCCCGCAGCCGCAGGCCGAACTTGGTCTTGTACAGCAGGACGAAGACGACGACCAGCAGAATCACGGCCACGATCATAAACCAGTTGAGCTCAAACTTGCCGATGTTGGTCAGGAAGGCCTTCTTGGCGTTGATGTACTTGATCTCGGAGGAGTGGTCGTCGGGGTTCAGGGCGGTGTTCATGGACTTGACCGCCACGGTGGCCAGAGCGGTGCCCAGCATATTCAGGGCCGTACCGACTATGGTCTGGTCCGCCTTGAGATTGATACAGGCGACCGCCAGCAGGCAGGAGTATACCACGCCGAAGATAATGGCCGCGCACAGCACCGCAAAGAACATGCCGAATCTGCCGCCCATGGTGGCAGTGTAGGGCAGAAACCGCATCACCAGGGCGCCGCCCAGGGAGCCCATGACCATGATGCCTTCCAGGCCCAGGTTGATGACACCGGAGTGCTCAGACACGCAGCCGCCCAGGGCAACCAGCAAAAGAACAGAGGCAAAAATCAGAGTGTACTGAATCAGCAATAACATTATGCTTTACCTCCTTTGTTAGTTTCCGCAGCAGCCAAGGCGCGGGCCTTCTCAATCTTACGCTCCTCCGCCTTGTTCAGGCGGCTGTTCAGGAAGGTCTTGAAGAACAGCACAAAGCCGCACAGGTAGATGATCACGGCGGAGATAAAGTCGGCAATCTGGGCACAGTAGTGGCTGAGGTCCACATAGCCGCCGCCGTCGGTGATATGGGTGATGAAGAAGGAGGAGAAAATGCTGCCGATGGGGTTCAGGCCGCCCAGGAAGGCTGCGGCAATGCCGTTGAAGCCCATGCCCGGCAC
>DFIE01000031.1:4372-8560 GCA_002372735.1 Clostridiales bacterium UBA3705 | reverse complement strand
CGGCGGAGCGGCAGTACCGCTTCCCGCTGAACTACGGCGGCCAGCGGACCCCTACCTCCCAGTGGACGGTGACCGGCAGCGGGGCGGCCCTGGTGGCCGCCCAGGGCCGGGGCCCTGCCCTGGCGGCCGCCACCGTGGGCACCGTGGAGGACAAGGGCATCCAAGATGCCAACAACATGGGCGCGGCCATGGCCATCGCCGCCTACCGCACCATCCGGGCCCACCTGGAGGACCTGCACCTGGAGCCGGAGGACTACGACATGATCGTCACCGGCGACCTGGGCACCCTGGGCAAGGCCATGGTGGAGGCCCTCTTTGCCCGGGACGGAATCCGGCTGGGCAGCCGGTACCGGGACTGCGGCGAGATGATCTACGACATCCGGGCCCAGGACGCCCACTGCGGCGGCTCCGGCTGCGGGTGCAGCGCGGTGGTGCTGTGCGGGCAGCTGCTGAAGCTGCTGGAGCAGGGCGAGGTGAAGCGGCTGCTGTTTTGCGGCACAGGGGCGCTGCTGTCCCCCATCTCTACCCAACAGGGGGAGTCGATCCCCTCCATATGCCACGCCGTGGCCATCCAGGCCCCGGGAGAGGAGGCGCCATGGAATTTGTAAAAGCCTTTGTGCTGGGCGGGCTGCTGTGTCTGATCGGCCAGGTGCTGATTGACCGCACCCGCCTGACCCCCGCCCGGATACTCACGGGATATGTGGTGTGCGGGGTGATCTTAAGCGGCTGCGGGGTATACGGCGCGCTGGTGCAGTGGGGCGGCGCCGGGGCCACCGTGCCACTGACCGGCTTTGGCCACACCCTGGCCCAGGGGGTGCGCCGGGCGGTGCAGGCCCAGGGGCTTCTGGGCGCACTGACCGGGGGGCTCACCGCCGCCTCCGGCGGCATAGCGGCGGCCATAGTCTTTGCCCT
Organism: Clostridiales bacterium UBA3705; assembly: GCA_002372735.1. The sequence goes on along the minus strand of DFIE01000031.1, from coordinate 7,648 downwards.
GGCCGCGGCGCTGGTGTTTCACTCCAAGGACAAATAGCCCTCAGGCCAGGCCCGCCTTGGCCAGATAGCGGCGGCAGACGGCTTCGGCCTGCAGGGCCAGGGCCTGCTCGTCCAGATCGGCAAGGCGGCCCTGCCGGACGGTAAACCGGCCGTGCACCATGGTGTAGTCCACGCTCTGGCGGAAGCCCACCGTGGCAAGGACGTTTTTGGGGTCCAGGCAGGCGCCGGCAAGCTCCACCCGGCGGGTGTCAATGAGGAAGAGGTCGGCACACTTGCCCACGGCCAGCTGGCCGATGTCCTGCCGGCCCAGCAGCCTTGCCCCGCCCCGGGTGGCCAGCTTGAGCAGCTGGTAGCCAGAGGGGGCCCTGGACTTCCACTGCAGGCGGTGGAGCAGATAGCAGACGCGCAGCTCCTCCAGCAGGTCAGACCCGTCCTGGGAGGCGGAGCCGTCCACTGCCAGGCCCACGGGCACCCCTGCGGCCAGCAGATCCGGCAGCCGGGCCACCCCGGAGGCGAGCTTCATGTTGGACACCGGGCAGTGGGCCACGCCGGTGCCGGTGGCCGCCAGGCGGCGGATCTCCTCGTCGTTGAAGTGGATGCCGTGGGCGTACCACACGTCCGGCCCCAGCCAGCCCAGGCGCTCCATATAGTCCAGGGGGCGCAGGCCGTACCGCTCCAGGGTGTAGCGCTCCTCGTCCAGGGTCTCGCACAGATGGGTGTGCAGCCGCACCCCCTTGCTGCGGGCCAGCAGGGCCGACTGCCGCAGCAGCTCCCCGGAGACCGAGAAGGGGGAGCAGGGCGCCAGGGCCACCGTGGTCATAGAGCCGAAGGAGGGGTCATGGTAGCGGTCAATGGCAGCCTCGCAGTCCGCCAGGATCCGGTCCACGGTCTGCACCACAGAGTCGGGGGGCAGGCCGCCGTCCTTGCGGCTCAGGTCCATGCTGCCCCGGCTGGCCGCCAGACGGATGCCCAGGGTGCGGGCCGCCTCCACCTGGGCCCCCAGCAGATCCCCGCTGTGGGCGGGAAATACATAGTGGTGGTCAAAGCAGGTGGTGCAGCCGTTTTTCATCAGCTCTGCCAGGCCGGTCATAGAGGACATACGCACCACGTCCCGGTCCAGATTCTTCCAGACCTCATACAGGGCCCGGAGCCAGTCAAAGAGCTCCAGCTCCTGCACCCCGGGCAGATTGCGGGAGAACTGCTGGTAGAGATGGTGATGGGTGTTGATCAGCCCCGGATAGCAGAGCATATGGCTGCAGTCCAGGGTCTCGTCGGCCCGGGCCTCCAAATCGGGGCCGATGGCCGCAATCAGCCCGTCCCGGACCAGCAGGTCCACCCCGGTGCAGACACGGTCCTCATCGTCACAGGTGACCAGCGCCTGCAGATGTTTCAAAAGCGTCACTGACATGGCAGCTTCCTCCCTCTCCCCGGCCGGCCGGGGATGTATTTGTCTCTATTTTACCACAGGGCAGGCCAAAAGAAAAGCAAATCTTAAAATATTTTTGGGGATATAAAAATTATTTTTGTGAAAGAGCTTGAAACCCGGCGCCGTTTGTGCTACTCTGTAGGCGAAAGAACCCCCGAAGGGAAAGGAGACATTCTATCATGCAAAATGACTTTCAATATCTGATTCACAACAACGGCGACGTCAGCCGCAAGCATCCGGAAAAGGCACAGCAGATGTTCCCCGTGAGCCGGGCCAGAGACGCCCGGAACTTCCACCGGCAGATCCCCGGCTTTGAGATGACCCCCCTGGTGGCCCTGCCCCATCTGGCCGACCTGCTGGGTCTGGGCGGCATTTACATCAAGGACGAGGCCCAGCGGCTGGAGCTGCGCTCGTTCAAGGTCATGGGCGGGTCCTACGCGGTGTACCGCCTGGTGCGGCAGATCCTGGGCCGGGAGGACGAGGCGCTGAGCTTTGACTATCTGGTCAGCGACGAGTGCCACAAGCTGCTGGAGGGCACGGTGCTCTGCTCCGCCACCGACGGCAACCACGGCAGAGGTCTGGCCTGGGCCTGCCAGCAGCTGCGTCTGCCCTGCAAGATCTACGTCCACAGCGAGACCAGCCAGCCCCGGATTGACGCCATTGCCAAGTATGGCGCCCAGGTCACTGTGGTGGACGGCAACTATGACGACGCCGTGCGCAAGGCCGCCGAGGACGCCAAGGCCAACGGCTGGTACGTGGTTTCCGACACCTCCTGGCCCGGCTATGAGAAGATCCCCACCTGGATCATGCAGGGCTACACCTCCCTGATGCTGGAGGTGCAGGAGCAGTTTGCCGGCATGGGCATTGTAAAGCCCACCCATGTGTTTGTCCAGGCAGGCGTAGGCGCCATGGCCGCCAGCGTGGTGGGCTTTTACAGCGCCCTGTTCCCCGAGGATCCCCCCCTGTTTGTGGTGGTAGAGCCGGAGAACGCCGCCTGCATCTATGCGTCCATGGCGGCGGGCGACGGCAAGTGCCACTCTGTGAAGGGCAGCCTGGATACCATCATGGCGGGCCTGGCCTGCGGCGACCCCTCCCCCGTGGCCTTTGAGATCCTGCGGGACAACGCCGACATCTTCATGGCCGTGCCCGACAACGTGGCGGCCAGAGGCATGCGGATTTTGGGCGTGCCCCTCCACGGCGACCCCATGGTGGTCAGCGGCGAGAGCGGCGCGGTGCCCCTGGGCACCCTGTTTGCCCTGATGACCGACGAGATCAACGAGGATCTGCGCAGCGCCCTGAAGCTGGATCACAACTCCCTGGTGTTTATGGTGAACACCGAGGGCAACACCGACCCCATTGAGTTCCGCCGGATTCTCTGGGACGGCAAGGACCCCGTGCCCACCAGATACCGGATCGTCCGGTAAGCGGCAGCACCCCACCGGCCTGCGGGCCGGGGGGGTGCTGTGTGCTTCAGCGGCGGGTTTTGCGGTACTGGGCCGGGGTGCTGCCGGTGATTTGCCGGAAGCAGCGGATGAAATAGTTGGCGTTGGTAAAGGCCAGCTGCTCGGAGATCTCCTGGACGGACAGCACGGTGGACTCCAGCAGAACCTTGGCCCGCTCCATTTTGGTGACGCGGATGTAATCGCTCAGGGACATGCCCGTCTCCCGCCGGAATTTATCGGTGAGATAGTACTCGGAGTAGCCGGCCAGGGCCGCCACGTCCGCGGCCCGGAGCTTCCGCTCGGTGTTCAGCTCAATAAAGTCGCAGCATTTTTGGATGGCGGGGGAATACCCGGGGTTGGCCCGCAGGTGGTGCACCCGGCGGATAAAATCGTGGTACATGGTGTGGG
>DFIE01000031.1:0-4305 GCA_002372735.1 Clostridiales bacterium UBA3705 | reverse complement strand
AGCTCACCGGAATCCCGGCAGTCCTCCACCGCCTGGATATAGGAGTCCCCCAGGGGATAGGCAATCTCGGGGCTGAGCCCGCCCTCCATGGCTGCCCTGGAAACCAGGGTGGTAAAGACCACAATGCTGGTTTTCATCTGCCGCAGGGGGTCTGCCCCCCGGACAGGCACGCCGCCGCTGATCAGGCTGCTGGTGCGCAGGGCGTGCTGATAGTGGAGATCCCCGTTGCGGACCATCTGCAGCAGGGCCCGCTCCGCCCAGTAGACCTGGGTGCGGTCTCTGGCCGGGGCGGCCTGCACCGGCCGGGGCGAGGGGCCCAAATCCTCTGCCAGAACGTCCGGGCCGACCTGCTGACCGGTGAGGGTGTTGTGCACCAGCGCCACGTAGCGGACAAAAATGGCATAGGACATCACCGGCAGCCGGGGGGCCATGGCGCACAGGGCGGCGGCCCAGGGGGCGTTTTCCCGGCTGTGGGTATAGGGGCTCAGCGCAGGGCGCAGCTGGGAGGCGGTCTGGGCGGTGTAAAACACCGGGCCGATCACAAAGATCAGATCGTGCCGGCGCTCGGATTCAAAGGTGACGGCCCACTGCATACCGATGGAGGAGCCCAGCAGCCGGGGCCGGTCGGTCCGGGTGTCGGCGGCGCAGGCGCAGGCCTTCTCCAGGCCCCCCAGCACCCGGAAGGCCCGGTCCAGCACCTCCCGGTCCGCCTGGGGGCAGGAGCTTGCAATCAGGCTGCCGGCGCGGTCATAGCACCAGATATAAAACCCCTCGCTCTCCGGGATCAGGCGCTGCAGCAGCATCAGATTCTGCTCGGCGCGGGTCATGCGGGGATCCATAGACACGCTCCTTCCCGAATAATCGTCATTTCTTTGATCATTATACTACGCCTTCTGCCGGAGCGCAACGGGAAAGGGCCATTTTTCACAGAAAATCCTCTGAGAACGCGGTTTCTGCAATTCTCCTGAATTTTTATCATTTTTCCGGAATATTTCAATTTACGTCCGGTCCGGTTTTCGGTAAAATGGAAGCATCCAAAGGACTGCGGTCCAAACTGAAAAGAAAGAGGCGTTTTCTTATGGCAAAAACCAAGCAACCCCTGGCCCCTCAGGAGGGCGTCCACTACCGCCGGGCCAAGCTGTGGCAGATCATTCTGATGGCCTGCAACGCCCTCAACGGCATGGCAATTTACATTTTTATCGGCCAGGCCATCTATGCTGCCAACCTGGGCTACGGCATTGCCACCGTGGCGGTGGGCGGCCTGCTCACCTTCACCCGTGTGTTTGACGCTGTGACCGACCCGCTGCTGGCCTTCCTCTACGACCGGATGAACACCCGCTGGGGCAAGGTGCGGCCGCTGATGCTGCTGGGCTGGCTGATCCAGTCCCTGGGGCTGATGCTGCTGTTCTCCTGGACCTCCAGCAAGGGCTTTGGCGTGGGGATGTTCCTGGCCACCTATATGCTCCACCTGATCGGCTACACCATTGTGAACATGACAGCCCAGACCCTGCCCGCCCTGATGACCAACGACCCCAAGCAGCGGCCCACCGTGGGCGTGTGGCAGACGGTGTTCAACTACATCGTGCCCATGGCCTTTACCATTGTGCTCAACACGGTGCTGCTGCCCAGATTCGGTGAGATGGTCACCTCTGACGCCGGGGTCAGCTTCAACTACAACCAGGCCTATCTCTCCGCCGCCGCGGCGGTGACGGTGGGGGTGTCTCTGGTGGGCGTGCTGCTGTGCTGCGTGGGCGTTTCCGCCTTTGACAAGCCCGAAAACTTCCGGGGCACCAAGAAAATCCAGGAGCGGCTGAAGCTGAAGGATATGCTCCAGGTGCTGGCCAAGAACAAGCCCCTGCAGAGCTACATTGTGGCCCAGTCCTCCGACAAGATTGCCCAGCAGGCCGGCGGCGCCGCCATTGTGGCCACCATGCTCAACGGCATTCTCATCGGCAATATGTCCATTGCCACCTACCTGAGCGTGGGCGGCATGTTCCCCTCCATCATCTTTGCCATGATCGGCGCCCGGTACTGCGGCAAGCACGGCAACAAGGAATCCATTGTCGCCTGGGCCCGGAACTGCATCTTTGCCAACCTGGTGATGATCGGCTTCTTTGCGGTGGTCTGGTTCACCGTGGGCACCCACACCATTGCCAGCTTTGGCGTGACCATGATCCTCTACATCCTGCTCACCCTGGTGTGCAACGGCTTTATGATGGCCGGCACCACCGCCAACACCGCCTTTATGGCCGACATCATCGACTATGAGCTGGACCGCAGCGGCAACTATGTGCCCGCGGTGGTCTCCGGCACCTACAGCCTGATTGACAAAATCGTCTCCTCCTTCTCCGCCCTGATCGCCACAGGCTGCGTGGCCCTGATCGGCTACACCACCACCATGCCCCAGCCCAGCGACGAGCCCACCACCCCGGTGTTCTGGGTCACCATGTTCCTGCGCTACGGGCTGGCCATTCTGGGCTGGATCTGCACCCTGCTGGCCATGCGCAAGTGCCGGCTGGACAAGCAGGAGATGGTACAGGTACAAACCCGGATCGAAGAAAAGAAGGCCCTGCTCAAGGCCGCACAGGAGGAAAAGGAGTGACATCCATGCGCAAAATTACCCAACTGAACCGGGGCTGGCAGTTTGTCAGGGCTGACCTCTCCCCTGCCGCCCCGGGGGCCGCGGTCCAGGCGGTCACCCTGCCCCACACCTGGAACGCCCTGGACGGTCAGGACGGCGGCAACGACTATTACCGGGGCCGCTGCCGCTACCTGCGTCAGCTGACCGCGGAGGAGACCGCCGGCGAGCGGCTGTTTCTGGAAATCGGCGGGGCCAACCACACCGCCGCCGTGTATCTGAACGGGCAGCTTTTGGCCACCCACGAGGGGGGCTACTCCGCCTTCCGGGTGGAGCTGACCGACCACCTGGCAGAAACAAATCTGCTGGAAATCTCTGTGGACAATTCCGACTCGGACCGGGTCTACCCCCAGAAGGCGGACTTCACCTTCTACGGCGGGCTGTACCGGGACGTGAATCTGATCTCTGTGCCCCGGGAGCACTTTGAGCTGCTTGCCGACGGTGCCCCCGGCATCCAGGTCACCCCGGTGGTGGATCTTGAGACAAAGACGGCAAAGGTCACCGTGGAGACCCGGCACAACGGCAAGGCCGTGGACATCACCGTGAACGGCGAGACCAAAACCGTGGCGCACTGCGCGGAGTTCACCATCCAAAACGTCCACCTTTGGGACGGGGTAGACGACCCCTATCTCTACACCGCCACAGCAAAGCTGCCCTCCGGGGATGAGATTTCCACCCGCTTCGGCTGCAGGGTGTTTGCCTGCGACCCGGAGAAGGGCTTCCTTCTGAACGGCCGGCCCTATCCCCTGCGGGGCGTGAGCCGCCACCAGGATCTGAAGGGCAAGGGCAACGCCCTGGCTTACGAAGACCACGCCGCCGACATGGCCATCATCCGGGAGCTGGGGGCCAACACCCTGCGCCTGGCCCACTACCAGCACGCCCAGGCCTTCTACGATCTTTGCGACGAAAACGGCATTGTGGTCTGGGCGGAGATCCCCTACATCACCATGCACATGAAAAACGGCCGGGAAAACACCCTTTCCCAGATGCGGGAGCTCATTGCCCAGTCTTACAACCACCCCTGTATTGCGGTGTGGGGCCTGTCCAACGAGATCACCGCCGCCAGCGCCGTGGACGCAGACCTGCTGGAAAACCACCGGCTGCTGAACGGGCTGTGCCACAAAATGGATCCCACCCGCCTGACCACCATGGCCAATGTGTTTATGCTGGAGATTGACAGCCCCATCCTGGAGATCCCCGACGTGAACAGCTACAACCTCTACTTTGGCTGGTACCTGGGGGAGCTGGAGCAGACCGACGCCTTCTTTGACGAATACCACGCCAAATTCCCGGACCGGGTCATCGGCTTTAGCGAGTACGGCGCAGACGCCAACCCCGCCTTCCACAGCAGCCGGCCGGAAAAGGGCGACTACACCGAGGAGTACCAGGCCCTGTATCACGAGCATATGCTCGCCATGATTGAGGCCCGGCCCTGGCTCTGGGCCACCCACGTGTGGAATCTCTTTGACTTTGCCGCCGACGGCCGGGACGAGGGCGGCAAGCACGGGGAAAACCAGAAGGGTCTGGTCACCTTTGACCGCAAGCTGAAAAAGGACGCCTTCTATCTCTACAAGGCCGCCTGGAACCGTACCGAGCCCTTTGTCCACCTGTGTGGAAGCCGTTATGTAAACCGCTGCGAGGCGGAGACGGAGATCAAGGTCTACTCC
>DFIE01000177.1 GCA_002372735.1 Clostridiales bacterium UBA3705 | reverse complement strand
AGATGATGTCGTTGGCCTCCTTCAGGGTGGTGCCCTCCGGGGCGCAGATCAGCTTTTCCAGGGGGGTCATAAAGGAATCCACCCGGGTCTCCGGCCCCATGCGGCTTACCCGGTAGTCCCGGCTGGTGACAATGCCCACCAGTCGGCCCGCCGCGGTGCCGTCTTCGGTCACGGCCATGGTGGAGTGCCCGGTGGCCTGCCGCAGGGCAATCACGTCGGCCAGGGTCTGATCCGGCCGCAGGTTGGAATCGCTGCGCACAAAGCCCGCCTTGTAATCCTTGGCCCGGCGGACCATGGCGGCCTCGTCCGCCACAGACTGAGAGCCGTAGATAAAGGAAATGCCGCCCTCGGTGGCCAGGGCCACAGCCAGCTTGTCGTCAGACACCGCCTGCATAATGGCGGAGACCAGGGGAATATTCAGCCGCAGGGCGGGCTCCTCACCCCGGCGGAACTTCACCAGCGGGGTTTTCAGGCTGACGTTGGCAGGGACACACTCCGCCGAGGAGTAGCCGGGAATCAGCAGATACTCGTTGAAGGTGCGGGAGGGCTCGTTCAAAAAGATGGCCATGACAGAAAAGCTCCTTTGGTTAGATTTGGCGTATTCTACCACATCCGGCGGAATTTGTCAATCAGACAGGGCGGAATCCTGGGCCCGCTGCTGAAATTTATGCTGCCGGTGCTGTTTGCCATGCTGCTGCAGGCCATGTACGGCGCGGTGGATTTGCTGGTGCTGCGCCAAAAGAGGCCTCTGCCTGCCCGGGCGTGAAAAAATACTTGCGCTTTTGGCCCGGGGATAGTATACTGTGTTGGGTCCCCTGCACATTTCGCGGACAGACTGTGTCCGCAGCGTCGGAAAGGATATCACTATGGAAAAGCAATATGACGTACTGGTGATCGGCGGCGGCATCGGCGGCCTGATGACGGCCTACGGTCTGCGCACCCAAAATCCCACCCTCCGTGTCGGCATTGTGGAAAAAGGCAGGATGGTAGAGCAGCGCCGCTGTCCCGCCGCGGGCAGCAAGGCCTGCGTGTACTGCAAGGTCTGCTCCATCACCAGCGGCTTTGCCGGCGCCGGCGCCTTCTCAGACGGCAAGTTCAACCTGGGCACCGCCTACGGCGGCACCCTGGGGGAGGAGCTGGGCGAGCACACCGCCATGAAATACATCGGCCGGGTCAGCCAGGTGCTGGACCGGTTTACCCCCGAGGGCATCCAGGTGAAGGAGTACGGCTCCAACGAAGCCCTCAAGCTCAAGTGCCTGCAGAACAATCTGCGCCTGCTGGACATGAACGTCAAGCACCTGGGCACAGATAACAATCTGCGCATCATGCACAATCTGATTCTCTGGCTGCAGCAGAACGGGGTGGAGCTGCTGCCCAATACCGAGGTGCTGGAGGTCCTGCCCGAGGACGGCGGCTACCGGTTGATGACCACCGGCCGCAGTCTCACCGCCAACCGCCTGGTCATTGCCACCGGCCGCAACGGTGCGGAGTTTGTGGGCAATCTGTGCAGCCACTTCGGCATCCCGGTCAAATCCAACGCCGTGGACATCGGCGTCCGGGTGGAGATGAAGGACGCCATCTGGCGGGAGTTCTCCTCCCAGATCTACGAGCCCAAGATCCTCTGCCGTACCAAGACCTTTGAGGACCGCACCCGGATGTTCTGCTTCAACCAGGGGGGCATCGTCTCCGCCGAGAACAACGACAACGTGATCACCGCCAACGGACACTCCTTTGCCGATCCCGCCAAGAAGACGGAGAACTGCAACTTTGCCATTCTCTCCTCCATCCGCTTCACCGAGCCCTTCAACAACCCCACAGAGTACGCCAAGAGCTTCAGCAAGATGGCAAATCTCATCGGCAACGGCAACGTGCTGGTCCAGCGCTTCGGCGACCTGATCCGGGGCCGCCGGACCAATGACCACCGCCTGGCGCAAAACACGGTGATCCCCACCCTGAAGGCCACCGCCGGCGACCTGTCCCTGGCCCTGCCCCACCGGATTCTCACCAATATCATTGAAACCATCTATGCCCTGGACCGGGTGGCCCCCGGCACCGCCAACGACGACACCCTGCTCTACGGCCTGGAATCCAAGTATTACTCCCTCAAGCCCGAGCACGACGCGGACTTCTCGGTGTATCCTGGCATCTATCTCATCGGCGACGGCTCCGGCATCTGCCGCGGCCTGAGCCAGTCCGGCGCCATGGGCCTGTATGTGGCCGACCGGATTTTGAACAAGGACCTGCCGGACGAGGCATGATCCGCCAGCGCACAGAGAGAGGAGCGCCATGAACAAACACGAAATCGCCGCTTTTTTTGACCGCATGGCCCCCTCCTGGGACGCCCGCATGGTGATTGATGATGAAAAGGTAGACCGGATTCTCACAACTGCAGGCATTGTGCCGGGCGTCACCGTCCTGGACGTGGCCTGCGGCACCGGGGTGCTGTTTCCCTACTATCTGCGCCGGGGCGCGGCCCGGGTGATCGGGGTGGACCTGTCCCCGGAGATGGCCCGGATCGCCGCCACCAAGCTCCACGACCCCCGGATAGAGGTGTTCTGCGCAGACGTAGAGCAGCTGCCGGTGCACCTGCAGTGCGAGGCGGTGGTGATTTACAACGCCTTTCCCCACTTTCCGGAGCCGGAACAGCTGCTTCGCAGCCTGACCCGCTGGCTGCGGCCCGGCGGCCGGCTGACGGTGGCCCACGGCATGGGCATTGAACAGCTCAACGCTCACCACTCCGGGGCGGCCCATGCGGTCTCCCGCAGGATGCTCCCGGCCTGGGATCTGGCGGCGCTGATGTCCGCCTGGTTTGTGGTGGACACCGTGGTCTCCGAGCCGGAGATTTATCTGGTCTCCGGCGCCCTGCGGGCATAAACGCCCGGGCGCTGCCCCCGCCGGTGGGCTGTCCCGCCCGGAATAAGCCCGCGTCATACAGAGCAAAAGAAATCCCGACTGCCTCACGCAGCCGGGATCTTTTTCAACAAAATATAAACGCAGATCAAAAAGAAAATATTGAAAAACAAGAAAAATATGTTGACATACGCATCGGCATGCAGTATACTACCCCTATAGGAAACGAACCTCCCGCCCCGCCCACCCCACCGGGGTCACGGGAAACGCACCCCCCGTAGGGGCCGATGCCTTTCATCGGCCCGCGCCAGGCCCTCCCACCCCACCGGGGTCACGGGATCCGTACGCACCGCTCCGTAGCGGCCGCTCA
>DFIE01000010.1 GCA_002372735.1 Clostridiales bacterium UBA3705 | reverse complement strand
AGGCCCCGTGGATGGGCTGCGGGCTCTCCGGCGATGGAACGCCGTTCTGCCTGGGTGCGAAGCGGATCACCAGATCCTGCAGCGCATAATCCCCGAAGCCGCCTGGGATGTCCAGCTGGCCGGTGCTGTCGTCGATCAACTCCCAACTGATGCTCTCCGTTGCGGTCTGGGTGTATGCCTCAATGAGCGAAGCCAGCGCCGCCGGAACGTTCAGCGGGTCGTAGCTTGCCAGCCGCTGGCTGGTCTCCGTCACCGCGCCGGAGATGATCTCCGCCGTGCCGCCGTAGATCCGGGACGGCAGGCTGAAGGTGGTTGTGGTGGGGCTGGGCAGGTGCCCATCCGACACGCGCACCTGAGTATAGCCTGCGGCGCTGGGCGGCAGAGTCACCAGGAAGCGCTGCATCTGGGCGCTGGTCGTGACGCTGATGGGGATGTCGGTGCCGGTGGCGGTCTGGCTGCTGCCGCTGCCGCCGCCTCCGCTCTGCACCACGGCGGTCACCCGGCAGTCAGTTTGCGGCAGGGTACTCTCGCAGAACACTCTGCCGCCCGCCGGGACCTCCACGGTCACCAGCGGATCGTGGCGTTGTCCCTTCAGCACGTACTCCGCCTTGATCTGGGCCTCCTTCTCCCCGATGCCCACCAGCGTCTCGTCACCAAGGGAGTCTGCCCAGCAGGTGTAGAAGAATCCGTCGCCGGGGATAAACAGCTCGAACACGCCGAAGAGCTGCCCGTTGAGGCGGCTCCTCAGCAGCTTCGCCGCGTGCAGGGTCTCGCCGGTGAAACGGATGGTCAGCCGGATGTCCCGGATGCCGTACATGGCGTTCAGCAGCCGCCAGCTGCTCCGGTTCTTGCCCTGCCAGGTGTCCACGGTCAGAGGAACCTGGCCGATGGAGTAGTCCAGCAGCGTCATGCCGCCGAAAGAGGCCAGCGGCTCGCCGTTGATCAGAAGGTCATAACAGGGATCGTTCATCACATCATCTCCCAACTCAGCTGCTGCCCCATAGCCCAGGCCGTGGCGCGGGCGATCTCGTTTCCGTTCAGGGTAAGCGGCACAATGATCTGCAGGGGCGAAGCCCGCCCGGCGGCAATGCTGCCGGAGGCGCTGCGCTCCATGTCAAGTGAGCCCACGGCGCCGTTGATCATGGGGGCGAAGTTGAAGGATTCGCCGATGGCGTCCTCCAGCAGTCCCGCGTTGTCCGTGATGCCCTTGGCGAAGGTGCGCATCATGTCCGGCATCCAGTCGTTGTCGTCGGACAGGGGGCCCACGTCAGGCTCGGAGTGGTGCAGCATGCTTTCCATGGTTTCCGTGACGCCGGTGAGCGCGGGCAGCACGCCCTCGTTGAAGCCGCGCACCATGCCGTTGGCCAGGGCAATCATGAAGTCATAGCCCCAGATGTCGGCGTTGTTGGCCAGGATTTCCATGTTGTGTCCCATGGTGGTGTTGACCTCTTCCGCCTGCTCTGCGGCCACTCCGCTGAGTTCCCCGGTGCCCTGCTCAAAATCCGTGCGCAGCTCGCCGCTGGCCGTGGCGAACTCTTCCATGGCCTGCGTCCCGGCGTCCACGCCGGTCTCCAGCGCCTGTCCGCTGCCGTCAGCGAATTCCTCCGCCTTGGGTGCGGCTTCTTCCAGCGCCTGCCCGTATTCCTCCGCCGCCGTCTGTGCCGTTGCGTATTCTTCCGCGCTGTGCTTTGCGGCGGCTTCCAAAAGGGCAAGTTCGTTTTGCAACATTTCATACCCGTCGGTGTAGCCGGACTTCATATATTCGTCGTTCTTTTCGTGCCATTCGTCAAGCGCGGCCTGCGCCGCTTCCGCATTCTGCTTGTATTCTTCAAGGCTGTGCCCGTCGCCAAGATAGCCGGCAGATGAAAGATCATTGGCCCAGTTCACGGCCGTATAAACGCCCAGGGCGGCAAGACCAAGACCGGAAGCACCGGCGGCAAGCCCGGCACCGGAAACGCCTAAAAGCCCGGCAAGCAGGGTTAAGGTGCTGTACATCTGCTGTAGTTGGGTCACGATGCCGGAAACGACGGTGATGCCCTTCCAGGCAAGCAGGGCGCCGCCCACGGACTCAATCCATCCCACGATCTCATCCCCGTGGTTGGTAACCAGGTCCACCAGGTCATCGGTGAGGGCGGTAATAAGCGGCATGACGTCATCGGCGATGACGCCGCCGATGCCCTGCATGCTCTGGTCCAGCCTCTCCATGCTGTCGGTGTAGGACATGGCGTTGGAGACCGCGTCGCTGGACAGGATGTCGCCCAGCTGCTCGACCTCCTGCATCAGGGCGTCCACGTCCTCGCTGCTGGAATTGAGCAGTTCGCCCAGATTATCTGCGCTGCCGCCGAAAAGGGTCTTTGCCAGGTCCCGCCGTTGGCCCAGATCGCCGATCTGCTGCAGCCCGGCGATGACGGAAGCGAAAAGGTCCTCCGGCTTCATGCTCTGCACCTGTTCCAGAGACAGGCCCAAGGCGTTGAAAGCCTCCGCCTGGGCGTCCGTGGTGCCGGAGGTGGCGCCGGTCAGGGTCTTGATTCCACGGGCCATCTGCTCCATGCTGGTGCCGTTTTTGTTCAGAACGTAGTCCCAGGCCTGATATGCCTCCACGTTCTCCCAGGCGATGTCCGCCGCGCCGTGGCCGATTTTGTCGCCCCGGGCGGCGGTCTCCGTCACGCTGCGATTAATCAGCTCCCAGGCTGTGTTGGCGGCGTTGGAGATGGCAGTGCCAACCTTTCCGGCGGCGGCGGCAATGGCCGCCTGCGCGTTTTCATCAAAACCCGCGCCCCAGGAGGAGCCCGCAGTTTTGCCGCTGTTTTCCGCCGTGGTCTGGATGCCGGTGTCATCAATGTGAACTTTATAGACTATTTTGCCGTCTTCGGCCATTCAGGGTTCACCCCCTCAGATTGGTGCTGTTTTTGAGGGCGCGGGCAAACGTGCGCTTCCGCTCCTCATCGCTGATTTTAAGCGCCACGCGGGCCTTGGCTTTCTGCAGGGCCGCGATTTGCTCCGCGTTTGTTTTGTTTGGCTTGGGCAGGGGCCGCTGCCGGATTTCCACGGTGCGCATGAGGGCGGAATCCTCCGGCAGATCAGCCAGCAGCTCCAAGAACTGAAAGAAGTGCATTCTGGCTGTGGTGAGGTCAATGCCCAGCCGGAAAAAGCCGGAACGGATTTTGCCCGCGTCCTGTTGAAAGTCCAGATACCGCTCCTGGCCCTCCTGCTCCGGTTTTGGAAACAGGCCGTAAATGGCGTCCAGCAGCTGCGCCCGTTCCAGCACTCCGTCCGGGCAATCCTCCGGGTCGGCCAGCAGGAGCCTGCACTGCAGCTCCTCTTTTTCCAGCGCCGTCCAGCCCTCCTCCGTCTGCAGGTCCAGCGCCCGCAGCACGGCTTTGAAGTCCAGATCCAGCCGGTATTCCTGCCCGTTCGGCAGGGTGACCCGGTCCGGATACTGCTCATACAGCTTCATTTGTTGCCGCCCTTGAAGTATTCCACAATCTGGGCCTTGCGGGCGTTGACCGCCGTGTAAACCTTCAGCAGGATTTCGTCCCGCACAAATGGCAGCACGTCCAGCAGCAGCTCCGACTCCCGGCCCTCGTAGAATTCCAGCATGCGCTGCAGATTCTCCTGCCCGAACACCAGACGGAACAGCTCCAGAAGCGCCTCCCCGGCGATCTGCTCCTGCTCACCGCCTGGTCCGGCTGCGTTGAGTGCGGCCCTGGCCGCCTCAAATTTCTCATAGGCCTCCCGGATCTGGGCGGCCATGTCGTCCGTGTTTATATCCACCGGAACGCTGAGAGCCACGTCGCCGTTTTCATGGCACAGCTGCAGCTCCTCCCGTATCCGGTTCATTCTCCGAATTTTCTTCATGCTCTCTCCCCCTCAATTTACGGCAAAAACAGCGGAGCCGGTAAGGCCCCGCTGTTATGCGCCATGCGTCAGGACGCCGTGACCACGGTGGCGTTGCCGCTGCCGATGACCGCGCAGGTGGAGACGTTGACCATCGCCACGGTGACCTTCTTCCCGCTGGGGATCTCGTAGGTGCCGCCGTTGGAAAAGTCGTTCCAGTTGGTCAGGACGGTGCCAGCCTCCGCAGCCGGGGCGGTGTCGCCCCAGGCGTAGACAAAGCGGCAGCCCGCGTCCGGGTAAGTGGGCACCACGGTCAGCACCGTCTGCCCCGCAGCCGCGCCAGCCGTGCTGGTGACGGTGAGGGTCTCGCTTGCCGCCACGGTTTCCACAATGGGCCGCCCGTTGAAGCTGAAATCAACGGAAACGGCGCTGCCATCGGTGGTGGCGCCGCCGAAGCTGCTGACGTTCTTCATTGTCACTCTGTTTGTGTATCGAGTGACGCTGCCGTCGGCGTTGGCAAGGGACAGGCGCAGCCAGGTCTTTCTGGCCTCCATCAGATTGAGACGGTTGCCGAAGATGAAATCCTGGGCCGCGTCGCCGACCTTGCGCACACCGGTCAGCTGGATCACGGGATGGATACCGGTGACCTCGTCGCTGCCGAAGCCGTTGCCGCACAGGAAGTAGTATTCCTGCACCTGCTCGTTCAGCTGCTCGGTGAGATTGTTGAAGCCGTCGCACACGGGCACCCAGGTGCGGGCGGCGGCAAAGGGCGTGGTGTCGATTTCCAGCTCCACGCCGTACTGAGTGAGAAGATAGCTCATTTTTAGCAAATTCCTTTCACGTTAATTTTGACAAGCAGGGAGCTGCCAAAAAGCCATTGCGCCTGCGGGTTCTGCTCCCTGCCGATCAGGCGCGGGCTGGCGACGGTTTCGATTGCGTAGACTTGCCAGCCGTCGCCGGTTGGGAAATCCTTGCGCCGGGTGAGTGCGCGGTGGATCGCGTCAAGCTGCCGGGCCGCTGTCTGCTGCTCCGTGTTTTTCGCGTTGCAAATCACGCTCATGCGCTCATTGCTGCCGATGTCCAGAAAGATGCTGCTTTCCGCGCTGCTGCCGGTCATGGCAATGCCGTTAAAGGGCGGGAGGGAGCCTAAGAGGACGGGGCCGCCCACGGCGGCCTCCGCCATGTCTATAATGGCCTGTAAGATTTCGTCGTACATGCTTCTTTATGCCCCCTCTGATGCTTTGACGTGGGCCGCCTGGGCCACGTCCTGCCATTCTTCCAGTTTTTCCGCGCGGGCAGCCTCCACCCATTGAGTGGTGGCGTCCGGGTGCGTGTCCGTGTTGTGATTGTGGATTTGGTGGGTGCCGTCCGGCCAACAACCATAATACTGATAAGCCGCATAGACCGTATTCCAGGTGACGGCCCAGTCTTCCTCCACTTGCTCCACGCGCCCGGATGAGCTGAGATCACCCTCCCGGAATGGCAGGTATTTCTCGCTGTCGCCCTTGATCTTGTCCGCTACGGCCATCGCGGCAGCCTCT
>DFIE01000030.1 GCA_002372735.1 Clostridiales bacterium UBA3705 | reverse complement strand
ATCCGCCCCTACGGCACGCCTCGCCATTCTCAATTCTCACTTCTCAATTTTCAATTCCCCTCCCCCGGCCGCAAAAAATCGGCAGCCGACACCCTGGGGTGCCGGCTGCCTTGCTGTGCATGATATGACGGGGCTGTCTCTCAATGGGGCGGCTTTTCTGCCCGGCCTTCGTTACCGCAGGCTGTAGTATGCAAAGGCCGCGCTTTCGGGGATGCCGATGGAGTGCAGATAATTCTCCGCCCAGGCCCGCTGCTCCTCGGTCATGGAATCCGGCAGGTGCACCGTCACGTTCTCGGGGATCCCCACAAAGGCCTCCGGGTCGTAGTTGCCCTCGTCAAAGAGCAGCTGGGTGGTGAACCAGATGTCCCTCAGGGCGGTGTTCCCCTCCAGGATCCTGGCCCCGATGCCGTCGCCGCAGTTGCCGCGGAAGTAGGCCTCGGTAAACCCGGAATCCTTGAAGGCCCCGTCTGCAATGCCGTAGACGTTCTGGGTCAGCCACCAGTCGTCGTCCAGGTACAGGGCGTAGTCCGGGACGGACAGCTTTTTGCTCTCGCCGTGATAGCCGGTGATGATGCAGTTCTGCACGTCAAAGCCGAAGGTGTCCTCCGGCATGAAATTCCATGCCGAGCCGATCCACGAGATCTCGTCATAGCCGATGGAGGCGAGGTAGGCGTCCATGGCGTCGCTCTCGGTCTCGGTGGCGTCGGAGGGGAGATAGATCTGGTTGCTGATGGCGGTGCCGTTGTAGAGATCCCCCTGGAGCTGGGCCGGGTCGTAGATCCCCTCCAGATACAGTCGGCTGCCCACAAAGACCTCGCGGTCGGCGGGGAAGACAAAGTCCTTGGCCCCTGTCAGATAGATATAGTCCGCGTTCAGGGCGTGGTAGCCGATCTGGACCTCCGGATTCTGCAGGAGGATGTACGCCCCGCTGAAGGTGGCGTAGTCGCCGATCACCTTGACCGACGCCGGGATCACCAGCACGTCCAGGGTGGTGGAGTTGAAGCAGTTTTCCGGGATCTCCTCCAGCCCCTCGGGCAGCTTGACGTAGGGCAGGCCGCCCATATTGCTGAAGGCGCTGGGGCCGATCTGCCGCAGAGTGTCGGGCAGGTCCAGCCGGGTGATGGCCCGTGAGCCGGTAAACGCGCCCCGGCCCAGGGCGGTGAGATCCGCCGGGAGCTCCACCTGGGCCGTCTGCATCCCCGAGAAGATATAGTCGCCGCTCAGATCGGAGCCTGCCGGCAGGCTGATGCGCTCAAAGGTGCTGCCCTCAAAGCAGTGGGAGTCGTACTGGGCGCTGCTGCCGGTAAAGCTGCCTGCGCCGGAGCCCTCAAAGGCTGCAAAGCCCACGTAGGACACGCTGCCGGGCAGGACCACGTCCTTCAGCTTCGGGCAGTCCCGGAAGGCGTTGGTATAGATATAGTTCAGGGTCTCTGGCAGGACTACGGTTTCCAGGTTGGCGCAGCCGGAGAAGGCGTTGGGCTGCAGCTCGGTGACGCCCTCGGGGATGACCACCTTTTTCAGCGTGGCGTTGTCTGCAAAGGCCCCCGGCCCGATGTACACGGTGTTATACTCGCCGATCACGGCGGGGATCTCCAGTTCCTCCTCGGTGCCGGAGTAGGACATGATGCGGCCGCTGCTGGACAGCAGGCCGTTCACCTCGGCGGTGCCGGGCTGGTGCCAGCCGGCGGGGTCCAGCTTCACAGACTCCATCAGCGCCACAAACTGGCTGTTGTCCAAAAACGCGGTGAGGGCCTCCTGGTCGGCGCCGGTCAGGTCCACGTGGACCGAGGCGCACATTTTGTCGTTGAACGCCGAGAACAGGTACATGGAGTGCAGAACCGTGGGCGGCGCGTCCTGGCCCCGGTCAAAGGTGTGCTCCGCCACCACGCCGATCCAGTCGTTGTCGCCGTAGGTGCGGGTGAACTGCTGGCCGGGATAGCTGTCGGCGTGCTGCTGGGGGTCCGGCTGGTACTGGGTGGACATGGAGATGCCGCCACTGAGCGCGTCGGAGTGCAGCAGGGCCACCATGGAGTTCTCGCCGGTCTTCACGGGCCAGCGGGCGGGGAAGGTGGCCGTGATGCCGTTTGCGGTCAGCTCCACGCCCCCCGGGGTTTCGATGGGGGCAAAGCTGTTCAGCACCGCCCGGAGCTTGCTGTTGTACAGATAGTGGTAGATGTTGGTGTCGTCCTTGGGCTCCAGGGCCTCCAGGCGGATGTGCATGCCCAGCCACTCGCCCACAAGGGTCTCGCCGTAGTCCATGACGATGTCCACCCCGGGGGCGTCAGACTCGTTGCTGGGGTGGAGCCAGCCCGGGCGGATGTTGTTGGCCCACACCCGGATGGGGAAGCCGGCCAGGGTGCCCGGCACGTCCTGGGACCAGTCGGTTTTGATTTCGTTGCCGTCGTAAATCAGGGTGGCGCTTACGTTGTTGACCAGGTTGCCCAGGGAGAAATTGTCCGGGCGGAACATCAGCTTCCAGCCGTCCTCCCGGTCGGTCACCGTGATGTGGCCCATGTTCTGCCCCCGGCCCTCGTTCTCCGCCGAGACCCCCTCCGGCAGCCGCAGGATCAGATTCTCCTCCTCAAAGACCTGCTCGGTAAGGGGATAGTCGAAGTTGATGCCGGGAATGGGGCTTGCGGGGTCCAGGGCGTTCTGCGGGGGCTCCTCCTCGGTAAAGGGGAGGGCGTCGGCCCCGGGGGCCTGGCCGGACTGGGTCTCCGGCGCGGGGCCGGTGGGTGATGCCGGGGCAGGCTCCTTTCCGCAGGCTGCAAGAGAGAGAACCATGACCAGGGCGATCAGCAGTGCCAGAAGTTTTTTCATATGGCATTCCCTTTCCTTTCGTCGCTTGTGTTTGTTGCGGCCCGTCGGATGCATAAACTTGCATTTTCATTATATAATAATTCCTTCTGAATGTCAATCATCCGGAGAGCGCGCCAAGGGCCCTGTTTCCACGCAAAAACGGCTGCCCCGAAGGGCAGCCGTTTCGTGCTTACGGTGTGCTTGCTTACAGCTGGGGACCGGCGGCGACCAGGGCCTTGCCGGCTTCGTTGGACTCGTACTTCACAAAGTTCTTGATGAACCGGGCGGACAGATCCTTGGCCTTCTCCTCCCAGACGGCGGGGTCGGCGTAGGTGTCGCGGGGATCCAGGATGGCGGGGTTCACGCCGGGCAGCTCGGTGGGCACCTCAAAGTTGAAGTAGGGGAT
>DFIE01000137.1:3770-10343 GCA_002372735.1 Clostridiales bacterium UBA3705 | reverse complement strand
GGAGGCCGACAAGCACGGCTGCCTGATCGCCGACGAGAAGGGCAAGACCACCCGGGAGGGCGTGTACGCCGGCGGTGACGCCGTCACCGGCGCCGCTACCGTGATCCTGGCCATGGGCGCCGGCAAGCTGGGCGCCAAGTCCATCCACGAGTATCTGAGCAATAAGTAACGGAATAGATACATAGCAACAGCGCCCCCGCCGATGTAAGGCGGGGGCGCTGTCTTTCCCATTTTCAAAATCTCAAAAATCCACAGTGCCGTTGATGACGTGCAGATCGTAGGGCTCGTACACCACGTGGCGGTAGCCCTCCACGTCCATCTTCACGCCGGTCCAGTCGCTGTGGATGTCGCCGTTCTGCTTGATGAGGATGTCGTAGAGGATGTCGTAGGTGACGCCGTTTTCGTCCGTCTCCACGATGGTGGAGTAGGGCAGCGTCTTGTGGTAGGTCATGTGGAGGCCCTTGTACTGGAAGTGGAAGCCGTTGCGCATACGGCAGCCGTCCAGCCCCTTGTAGGTGAACAGGCGGCGCAAATCCTGGAGGATTTTGTCGTTTTCCTCCTCATACAGGTTCTCCGGCGTGGTGGCGGTGTAGTCGTAGCGGAATTGGATGGGGATGCCGTAGGGCAAAAACCGCTCCACGTAGTCCACCAGTTTATGGGCCGGATAGTTGCGGTACAGCACGCAGTTGATCCGCGTGGGGCAGGCGATACGGCCCAGCAGCGCGTCGGGACCCTCCTCCACGTACTTCTGCAGGTGGCGGGAGATGTTCATGCAGGTGATTTTGTCCCGGTTCCGCTCCGTGAAGGCGATCATCTCCTCCGGCGAGGTGTGCTGCTGCACGGGGAAGGTGGTGTTGACGTACACCTTGTGGGTGGCGGGGATGGCGTCCAGCATCTGCTGCAGGGCGTCCAGGTCCGCCAGGGGCTCGCCGCCGGTGAACACGAAGTCGCACCGGGGGGTGATGGCGTCCATGATGCGGATGCTGTCGATGATTTTCGCCAGGCTGAAGCCGGAGCAGTCGGCGTATTCCTGCTTATTGATGCAGAAAGGGCAGTGGTTCTGGCAGTCGTAGGGCACGAATACCGTCACCGTGGCGCCGCCCTCTCTGGTCTTGTAGGGGTGGTGATCCATGTTGATGATTCCTCGCTTATCAATGTTCCAACGGCTATTCTACCCTTTGGCGTAAGAAAAAGCAAGGCAAATCCATAAAAATGGGTCGTTTACTTATTCACAATGTCAGTAGGGGAAATGCTCATCCCGCAGTTCGGCCCGGATTTGGGCCAGGGCCTCTGCCTCGTCCTTCTCCTTCAGCAACAGCAGCCACCGGTCCAGCAGGTCGCTGGTGTCGGGATGGATGAGGATGCTGCCCTTGCTGCGCTGATAGTAGTCGTAGGGGGAGGCAGGGGTGTATTTGTCCCCCTGGTAGACGCGGCAGGCGGCGATGCGGTCGCACACCATCTCCGCCACGTATTTTTTGGGCATCTTGTTGCCGCCGGTGGTGACGTGGCCGTCCACGGGGTCGATGCAGTAGTCAATCCAGTATTCGTAGTGGTGCTTGTTGCGGCCCTTGTGGTGCATCCAGGCGGTGGAGTAGCCCACTGCCTCGCGGGCGCCGGCGTTGGGACTGCGGTTGCCCTGGTAATACTTGGCCCCCTGCCAGAACTCCGCGGCGGAGTATTTGCTTAAATCATGGCACAGCCCCTGGCGGATCAGCCCCACGCGGAAGCAGTTTGCCATGACCATGTGCCGGTGCTTTGTGATGGTATGAAAGTGCTTGAAGGGATGCAACGCCCGCACCTCCCGGTTGAAAGTTGAGATATTTGTGTTATTATATACCCTCTTCTCCCCTTTGGCAAGAGCAGAGGGCAAAAAAAGCCCGTGCGCCTGGGGCGCACGGGCAGAGAAGACTCAGCACAGGGTGGCGTAGATGACAGCCTTGATGGTGTGCATCCGGTTTTCGGCCTCGTCAAAGACCACGGACTGCTTGGATTCAAAGACCTGGTCGGTGACCTCCATCTCCTTGATGCCGTACTTTTCGGCGATTTCCGCGCCGATGGTGGTGTTGGTATCGTGGAAGGAGGGCAGGCAGTGCATGAAAATGGCGGTGTCCTTGGCGTTGGCCATGGCCTTGGCGTTGACCTGGTAGGGGCTCAGCAGGCGGATGCGCTGCTCCCAGACGGAGTCGGGCTCACCCATAGAGACCCAGATATCGGTATAGATCACATCGGCGTCGGTGGTGCCCTCGGTGACGTCCTCGGTCAGCCGGACAGAGCCGCCGGACTCCGCGGCGATTTTTTTCGCCTCGTCCACCAGCCACTGCTCCGGGAAGAGCTCCTTGGGGGCACAGGCGGTAAAGTTGAGCCCCATCTTGGCGCAGGCGATCATCAGAGAGTTGCCCATGTTGTTCCGGGCATCGCCCATGTAGGTGAAGTTGACGCCCTTGAGCCGGCCCAGCTTTTCTTCAATGGTCAGCAGGTCCGCCAGCATCTGGGTGGGATGGAACTGGTCGGTCAGGCCGTTCCAGACCGGCACGCCGGCGTAGTCCGCCAGGGCCTGGACCGTGGCCTGTGCAAAGCCCCGGTATTCGATGCCGTCGTACATCCGGCCCAGCACCCGGGCAGTGTCAGCAATGGATTCCTTCTTGCCCATCTGGGAGCTGCCGGGGTCCAGATAGGTGACGCCGCAGCCCAGATCCATACCGGCTACCTCAAAGGAGCAGCGGGTCCGGGTAGAGGTCTTTTCAAACAGCAGAACGATGTTCTTGCCCGCCAGGTAGCGGTGGGGCTCGCCGGAGAGCTTCTTACGCTTAAACTCCGCGGCCAGATCCAGCAGATAGCGGATTTCCTGGGGGGTGTAGTCCAACAGCTTCAAAAAATGACGTCCTCTGAGATTGACAGGCATGGCAAAAGTCTCCTTTTTTGTAATTCGGTGGGTATATTGTGAAGCGGACGCCCGGCTGGCCGGGCCCTGCCTTCCGTCACAGCTTGGCCCGGTTCAGGGGCATGGACATGCACCGGGGGCCGCCGCGGCCCCGGCTGAGCTCGCCGGAGGGGATCTTCAGCACGGTGATGCCGTGTTCTTCAAAAATCTGGTTGGTGATGACGTTGCGGTTGTAGGCCACCACCTTGCCGGGGGCCACACACAGGGTGTTGGAACCGTCGTTCCACTGCTCCCGCTGGGCGGCCACGTTGTCGCCGCCGCCGCAGAAAATCAGCTCGATCCGATCCTGGTGGAGATGGTACTCCAGCGCCTCGCGGAGATTGTCGCCCATGTCACGGATGGAGAGCCGGCCCGCAGCGCCGGGGGTGATTTCAAAGATACGCAGAGAGTCCAGCATATCGGGGAAGACCACGAATTTGTCGTGGTCCACCTGGGTGAGCACGGTGTCAAGGTGCATGGTGGCCCGCATGCAGGGGATTTCCAGGGCCAGGACAGTGCGCACGGTGGCGGTTTCGTCGGCAAAGAGCTTTTTGGCGATGTTTTCGATGGCCTCGGGGGTGGTGCGCTGGGAGATGCCGATGGCCACCACCTCGGGCGAGAGATTCAGCACGTCGCCGCCCTCGATAGAGTAGTGCTCAGAGCCGTTGGCGTAGAGCCGGACCTTGCCCAGCTCGGGGTGATATTTGAAAATGTAGCGGGCGAAGATGGTCTCCTGGCAGCGGGTCACAGAGTACATCCGGTTGATGGCCACGCCCTCGCCGATAGATTCAAAGGGGTCGCGGGTGAAGTAGAGATTCGGCATAGGCTCCAGCACAAAGTTGTTCTGCCGGTTCAGCATGGTGGGCAGGGTG
The DNA here is from genome assembly GCA_002372735.1 of Clostridiales bacterium UBA3705. The sequence goes on along the minus strand of DFIE01000137.1, from coordinate 6,551 downwards.
AACTTGGGGTTGGCCCCCAGCTCGTGGTAGGACACGCCCGCCATGGTCTTGAGAATCAGCTCTTTGTCGTCACGGATGGCCAGCAGATACTCGTACAGCTCCTGCCGGTAGTCTACATGGGGGGAAAAGGTCACGAACTCTTTGAGAAATTCCTCCCGCAGGCCGGGGTTGGCCTTCAGGGTCTCGGCGGCCAGATCCTCCAGATACACTACCTCAGCGCCGTTCTCCCGAAGGATCCTGGCAAACTGGTCATGCTCGGCCTGGGCCCCCTCCAGGAAGGGGATGTCGTCAAACAGCAGACGGTCCAGGGTACCGGGGGTGAGGTGCTCCAGCTCCTTGCCCGGGCGGTGCAGCATGACCCGCTTGAGGGGTGCGATCTCGCTTTTTACATAGATTGGCATAACAGTCACCTTTCTGTGTCGGTTGGGGTTCAGATCAAATTGATTATACAACAGTTTCTTCCATTTTGCAATGATGAGTTTGTGGTTTTCCACAATTCGGGATTGCTTTTTCCGGGGAAATGTGGCAAAATAGACCCGCAACGGCGCCGGGTCTCCCGGGCCGAATTGAGCAGTAAGAAGGCATTTCCATGTTTGATCTCATCATCGCAAACGGCTCTGTGCTGGACGGTACCGGCGCCCCTGCCCGGCAGGCGGATCTGGGCATCAAGGACGGCAAAATTGCCGCCATTGGCCGCCTGGAGGCGGAGGGGCCTGTGCTGGACGCCCGGGGCATGACCGTGACCCCCGGGTTTTTGGACATCCACCGCCACGGGGATTTGGCTATCTTCCGCCCCGGCTTTGGAGAGCTGGAGCTGCGCCAGGGGCTGACCACCATCATAAACGGCAACTGCGGCCTGTCCGCCGCCCCCTTTGGCCCCGCCCACCGGGAGGAGATTCTCCGGTATCTCAGTCCTGTCATCGGAACCGACCTGGCTGTACCCGGGGACAGCATGGCCGCCTATCTCCGGGCAGCCCGGGCCCTGGATCTGCCCCTGCACGTGGGGATGCTGGCCGGGGCCGGGGTGATCAGGGCGGACTTGGTGGGCTACCGGGGCGGGTCCCTGTCCAACGAGGAATACCGGGCCCTCCACGCCCGGATTGAGAGGGCTCTGGCGGACGGCGCCCTGGGCATCTCCCTGGGCCTGGGCTACGCTCCGGAGTGCTTCTATGACACCCAAGGGCTGATCCGGGCGCTGGAGCCCCTGGCAGGGAGCACGATCCCCGTCACCGTCCACATGCGGGACGAGGGCACCGCCGTGCCGGATTCTGTAGAGGAGATGTGCCGGCTGGCCACGGCGCTGCGCTGCCCGGTGGAGATTTCCCACTTAAAGTGCATCGGCCGGGAGAACTGGGGCATCAAGATCCCCAGGGTACTGGCAAGACTGCAGCAGGCGGTGGACGAGGGCCTGGACCTGCGCTGGGACGTGTACCCCTACACCGCGGGCTCCACCCAGCTGCTGCACATTCTGCCCCCGGAGGTGCTGGAGGGCGGCACCGAGGCCCTGTGCCGCCGGCTGAAGGACCCCCTGTGGCGGGAGCGGATCTTCCGCCGGTTTGAAGAGGGTGAGGACTTTAACAACATCTCTCGCCTGGTGGGCTGGGACAACATCCTGCTCTCCACCCTCCGTCAGCCGGAGAATCTGCCCCTGCAGGGCCTCTCCATCGCCCAGGCGGCCCGGCAGCTGGGACAGGCCCCGGAGGCCTGCGCCCTGGATCTGCTGGCGGCGGAGCACGGCACCATCACCATGATCGATTTTATCACCTGTGAGCAGGACATTGCCGCCATTTTGCGCACCGACCGGGTCAGCGTGATCTCAGACAGCACCTATCCCACCGGCGGCAAGCCCCACCCCAGGCTCTACGGCAACTTTGTGCGGCTGATTGAAAAATATGTGTACCAAGACCGGGTGCTGACTTTGGCCCAGGCGGTGCACAAGATGACCGGCGCCCCTGCCCGAGCCCTTGGGCTGACCCAAAAGGGAGTGCTGGCCGTGGGCAAGGACGCAGATATCAACCTCTTTGACCCCGCTGCCCTCCATGAGGCGGGTACCTATCTGGACCCCGCCCGGATGGCACAGGGCATGGACACCGTGCTGGTAATGGGCTGCCCGGTACTCCGCGGCGGACAGCTGACCGGCAAAACCCCGGGCCGGGTGCTGTGCAGGGAGGAAAGGTGAGATTTTTTCTACTTTCTTGCATGTGACAGATTCTAGTGGTATCATATGGCAGTCAGAATCGCTGGTTTGTATAAAGGAGGTCATATCATGTCGAATCCAAAGCCCGGCACCGGCGGCGAGCGCTATGTGCCCTATGAGGCCCGCTCCGGCGGGGAGTCCGTTGTGTACTTCACCCGGGATCTGTCCGCCCAGGGGCTGATCAAGCTCTACCAGCGGGTGGGCCAGAACATCTGCGGCCGGGTGGGCATCAAGCTGCACACCGGAGAAAAGAACGGCCCCAACATCATCCCCCGGCCCTGGGTCAAGGCCCTGGTGGAGCAGTGCCTGCCCGAGGCAAAGATTGTAGAAACCAACACCTATTACGAGGGCGACCGCTACACCACCGCCCAGCACCGGGAGACCTTAAAGGTCAACGGCTGGGACTTCTGCCCTGTGGACATTCTGGACGAGGAGGGCACCGTGATGCTGCCGGTAGAGGGCGGTAAATGGTTTTCCCAGATGTGTGAGGGCAGCCACACCCTGAACTACGACTCCCTGGTGGTGCTGACCCACTTTAAGGGCCACACCATGGGCGGCTTCGGCGGCTCCAACAAGAACATCGG
>DFIE01000137.1:0-3689 GCA_002372735.1 Clostridiales bacterium UBA3705 | reverse complement strand
CCGCATCGGCAAGGGCATGATCCATCGGGCCGAGGGCTCTGACAATCCGTGGAGCATCGCCATGGAGGAGCTGATGGAGCGGATTGCCGAATCCTCCAAGGCCACAGTAGACCACTTTGCCCCCCACATCACCTATCTGAACGTACTGCGGAACATGTCGGTGTCCTGCGACTGCGAGGGCTGCGCTGCGGCCCCGGTGGTCACCCCCAACATCGGCATGGTGGCCTCCACTGACATCCTGGCGGTGGACCAGGCATCTGTGGATCTGATCTACGCCCTCTCCCCTGCCGACCGCAAGGCCCTGGTGGAGCGGATGGAGACCCGCCACGGCCTGCACCAGCTGGCCTGGATGAAGGCCCTGGGCATGGGCAACGACCGCTACCGTATGATCGACATTGACCATGACGACGCCCCCATCCTCCCGGCCCAGGCGGTGGAGGGTGTGAAGCCCTTCCCCAAGGTGCCCATCGGCTGAGACACAAAAAATCACCTCTGCGTCAGGCGCAGAGGTGATTTTTTGTCTATTCGGCAGAAATCAGGTAGTAGTACACCGGCTGGCCGCCGTTGATGAGGCTGATTTCGGCGTCGGGGTTGGCCTTTTCAAAGATCTTCAGTGCCCGCTGGGCGGTCTTTTCGTCGATGTCCTGGCCGTAGAAGATGGTGATCAGCTCCTTCTCCTCGGTGGCCACCTTGTCGGCCATGCTCTTAAGCAGCTTTTCCACATCCCGGCTGGTGCCGAACAGGGCGCTGCCGTACAGGCCCAGATAGTCCCCCTCGTGGATGGCGTAGCCGTCAAAGTCGGAGTTCCGGGCGGCGTAGGTGATCTGCAGGGTGGTCACATTGTGGCGGGCCTCCCGCATGTTCATCAGGTTGGTCTCCACGTCCGCCTCGGGGTCAAAGGCCAGCATGGCGCTGATGCCCTGGGGGATGGTGCGGGAGCGGACCACAACCACTTCCTTTTCGGTCAGCGGTTGGACCTGCTGGGCCGCCATGATGATGTTTTTGTTGTTGGGGAAGACGAAGACCGTCTCTGCCGGGGTGCGGTTTACCGCCTGGAGAATGTCCTGGGTGGAGGGGTTCATGGTCTGGCCGCCCTGGATGATGGCATCGGCCCCCAGGTCGCGGAAGACCGAGCGCAGGCCCTCGCCGGCGCAGACGGTTACCATGCCGTATTTCTTTTCCGGCTTGGCCACCTGGTTGTTCTTCTCCGCCTCGGAGAGTACCTTCTCGGTGTGCTGCAGGCGCATGTTTTCGATCTTGACGGTGATGAGGCCGCCATAGGTCAGGGCCTTTTCAATGACCACACCGGGGTTGTTGGTATGTACATGGACCTTGATGATCTCGTCGTCATCCACCAGCACAAGGGAGTCGCCCATACCGTTCAGGAACTGGCGCAGATCCTCGGGGTCCAGATCGTTGTCACGGGAGACAATGAACTCAGTGCAGTAGCCGAAGGTGATGTCCTCGGTGGCAAAATCAGAGAAGCTGGCCTGCTCCTTGGTGGCGGCCGCCGGCTCACCGGATTCCGGCGCCACTACGTCCTCGCCCCGGAGGGAGGAGAGCATGGCGCTGAGAATGGTGATCCAGCCCACGCCGCCGGCATCCACCACGCCGGCCTTTTGCAGCACCGGGTTTTGGTTGACGGTGTTGTCCAGGGCTACACGGCCCTCGGCAATGGCCTGCTCCAGGACGAATTCCGCCGCGTTGTTCTCCTTGGCGGCCTCTTCGGCCCCCTGGGCAGCCAGGCGGGCCACGGTGAGGATGGTGCCCTCGGCGGGCTTCATCACGGCCTTATAGGCGTTGTCAACGCCCACCTGCATAGCGGCAGCCAGACGGGTACCGCCGATTTCGGTCTCCCCCTTCAGACCCTTGGCCATGCCCCGGAAGAGCAGGGACAGAATCACGCCGGAGTTGCCCCTGGCCCCCCGCAGGAGGGCGGAGGCGGTGATGTCCGCAGCCTTGGTCAGGGTGGGGTCCTCCGCCCGCTTCAGGTCTGCCACGGCATTGTTCAGGGTCATGCTCATGTTGGTGCCGGTGTCGCCGTCGGGCACCGGGAACACGTTCAGCTCATTGATCCGCTGCTTGTGGATTTCGATGGCGGCTGCCGCGCTGATTACCATGCGCCGGAAGGCCGCGCCGTTGATTGTTTGTCTCAAGTTCAGTTCCCTCCGCTTATCCGACCATCATGGAGTCTACAAAGACATTGACGGTCTTGACCTGGGTCTGGGTGGTCTTCTCCACCACATAGCGCACCTCGGAGATAATGGAGCTTGCCACGGCCGCAATGTTGACGCCGTGGTCCACAATGATGTGCAGGTCAATGGAAATGGAACCGTCGTCGTGGAAGCTCACCAGCACGCCCTTGCTCAGGGCCTCGCGGCGCAGCAGATGGACCAGGCCGTCGGTCATAGACCGGACCGCCATGCCCTTTACGCCGAAGCAGTTGGTTGCCGCCATGCCGGCAATATTGGTATATACGCTGCTGTTGACGCTGATGAGGCCTTTTTCAGTTTGCTGTTTCACCATAGGAATACCTCCTCATAACATAGAACTTCTGATCCGTTCTGTATATTGTATCCTATTTTACGCAAAAGTACAAGTACTGTTTTTCGTTTTCCGGAAATATCTTTCTTCACTCTCAGCCCTGGAGTCTGCGCAGGCGGGCCTGGCTCTGCTCCAGCTGGGCCAGGAGCTTCTTGTTCTGCTCCAGCTTCTGGCGCTGGGCATCCACCACCGCAGCAGGGGCCCGGGAGACGAACCGCTCGTTGCCCAGCTGGCCCTCGGCCCGGGCAATCTCCCGGCGGGCATTTTCCAGCTCCTTGTCGATGCGCTCCAGCTCCTTGTCCAGGTCCACCAGCTGACGCATGGGCAGGAAGAGCTTGGCATCGGCGGTGAAGATGGCCGCCATGTCGTCGCTGCCCTCGGGCTCGGTATCCAGGACGGTGACCTGCTGGGCGTAGGCCAGGCGGGTAATGAAGGGCGCGCCTTCGGCAAAGAGCTCTTTATGGGCGGTGACCACATACAGATCCGTCTTCTTGGAGGGAGGCACGTTCATCTCAGACCGGCGGTTGCGGATGGCGCGGATGGCCTGCATCACGGCCTCCATGTGCCGCTCCTGCTCGGGGAAGTCCAGCTCTGCACGGTAGACGGGCCAGTCAGCCACGATGAGCGCCTCGCCCTGGTGGGGCAGGGCCTGCCAGATTTCCTCGGTGACAAAGGGCATGAAGGGGTGCATCAGCCGCAGGATCTGGTCCAGCACGTACAGCAGCACCCGGCGGGCAGTGGTCTTGGCCGCCTCGTCCTCGCCGTAGAGGCGGGCCTTGGTCAGCTCAATATACCAGTCGCAGTAGTCGTCCCAGATGAAGTCATAGAGCTTCTGCACGGCAATGCCCAGCTCGTACTTCTCCATGTTCTCGGTGACCTCGCGGATCACCCGGTTGAGCTTGGAGAGAATCCAGCGGTCGGCAATCTCCAGCCGGTCCGGCTCGGGCAGGCAGCACTCCTCGCCGGCCAGGTTCATCATCACGTAGCGGCTGGCGTTCCAAAGCTTGTTGGCAAAGTTCCGCATGGCCTCGCAGTGCTCCACATAGAAGCGCATGTCGTTGCCGGGACTGTTGCCGGTGACCATGTTCATCCGCAGGGCGTCAGAGCCATAGCGGTCGATCATCTCCAGGGGGTCGATGCCGTTG
>DFIE01000098.1 GCA_002372735.1 Clostridiales bacterium UBA3705 | reverse complement strand
CTTCTTTGTGGCCGAAGGCAGAGCCGTGGCAGAGCAGTGAGTGCTTCCGGCCAAACCCGGAACTCTGCTCCAAAACACAATCACATTTGTTTATGTTGTTCCGCCCTGCGGAATGGACATAGAAAACCGAAAGAAAGGAGTTCACAATACGATGAAGTTTGAGAAACCCACCCTCACCCTGGTCAAGTTCGATCTTGAGGACATCTTGACTGCCAGCGGCGAAACCGGCAGCTCTGATCCCACCGATCCCACCGATCCCTCCGAAACCGGCTGCCCTACCTGGGAAGGCTGCTTAACCGATACCGGCGAGTTCGGCTGATTTCGTCTCAGGGGCCCGGCATCTGCCGGGCCCCGCATCCTCTCAATTCGTACCAACAAGGAAAGGAGTCCGGCTTATGGACGTCCATGCATTAGAGCTGGCCACCCAGGCCATGGAGCCCAACGGCCCGGAGGCGCTGTTTTATCGCCTCACCCCCCTGTATCGCTATCACGGCTACAAGGACATGACCTTCGCGTTGGCGAGTGTATACCGTAGACGGGTGTTTCAAGTTCGGGGCCTTCGCAAGGCGGTGCTGGATCTGGCCCAGGGGAAGGTCAATTTCAACCTTCCCTTTTTGCCCGAGGATCTGCGCCGGGAGGCCGAGGCCATGGAGCAGAAGGGGATTCTGGAGCGCTGCGCCTACGGCGCCCCTGCCCAGACCTTCCACACCTCTGATAATCGATATTTTAATATGGCTCAATGGGCCGTCACCGGCCGCTGCAACCTGAGATGCAAGCACTGCTTCGTCTCGGCCCCCCACGCCAAATTCGGGGAGCTGCCCCTGGAGGACTGCAAGCGCATCATCCGGGAAATGGCGGAGTGCGGCATTTTCTGTGTGGCTCTCACCGGGGGCGAGCCCCTGGTGCGCGCAGACTTTTTTGAAATAATCGACGAACTGTGTCGAAACAATATCTATGTGTCCACCATCGCCTCCAACGGCGTCCTGATCAATGATCGCGTACTGGATCAGCTGGAGGAGCGGGGGATGAAGCCCGCCTTCTTTATGAGCTTTGACGGCTCCGGCTGGCACGACTGGCTCCGGGGCATGGAGGGCGCCGAGAAGCTCCTTATGGACAGGTTTGAGCTGCTTGCCCGCCGCGGCTTTATCACCGGCAGCGCCATGACCCTGCACCAGCGCAACAAAGGGGTGCTGCGCCAGTCTGTAAACCAGCTGGCAGGCGTCGGCGTCCAGGTGATGATCATCAATAAGATGATGGACCTGGGCGAGTGGAACCAGTTTGGGGAAAAGCTGGGCCTGACCCACCGGGAGCTGTTTGAAACCTATCTGGACTATCTGCCCCATTTTTACGAGGACGGTATGCCCCTGCGGCTGTATCTCAACCGTCTGATCCGGCTGGAGCCCCACAGCTATGACTATCAGCTCACAGTATTTCACCCCCTGTCCAATCCTTGCACTACGGCGGTTTGCCCCGCCAACTGGCATACTTGCTACATCAACGGCGACGGCAAGCTGGCGCCCTGCATCTCCATTGCGGGCATGGAGGGCCAGGCCAAAAACTTTGCGGACCTGACCAAAATGTCCCTCCGGGAGGGTTTGGAGAACTCCGCCTACAGCCGCTGCATCGGCGCCACCGTGGCGGACTTTTTTGCCCACAACCCGGAGTGCGACCGCTGCCGGTATAAGCGCTACTGCCAGGGCGGCTGCCGGGCCTTTGCCATGGAGGAGGACGACTCTGACTACCTGGCCATTGACCGGTCCAAGTGTGAGTATTTCCGGGAGCATTTTACCGATCGGATCCTCCGACGCCTGGCCGAAACCGTGCCCCAGGCCCACTGCACCAACCTGCCCGCGGATTTCCCCCTGGCAGAAGCGCTTTGAATGCGCACATTTTTCTATTGCATTTTTCCCCATCTTCTGCGATAATAACAGGAGGCATGGGACGCAAAAAGGGCGTTTCCTACAGGAAACGCCCTTTTCTTATCTTGTAGATTATTCCCAAATGACCCGCAGTCCCGGGTTCTCCTCCGCCGCCCGCCGCAGCACGATCTGCAGGGTGTTGGCGTAAAAGCCCAGGTGCTCCCGCAGGGCCTCGCCGTGGAGAATAACCAGCTCCGTGTCCTCCATGGGCTCGGTCAGGCAGTCGAACAGCGCGTCCAGATTCCGGCCGTACCAGTCCGGCAGGGCCAGCTCCCGGACCAGCGCGTCGTGGAGCTCCGCCCGGCTTTGGATCCGGGCGCCGTCAAGAATCGCTTTCATCCGTCCACCTCCCCATAGAGCAGTTCAAAGCTTTCATAGTGGTCCTCGGTATAATAAATCAGCCCGTCGTTGGAAAACACGATCCGCTTGGCCCCCCGGGAGCTCTTGCCCTGGGTGTCAATGTCGCACTCGGTGTATTTTCTGCCCGGGGCCTCGGGCAGCAGCCCCTCATAGTTGCCAAACCGGCCTCCGCCGATGCTCTTGCCCGGGGCATAGGGCTCCAGCGAGCCGCCGGGCCAGCCCAGGGCCTCAGCCTCCCGCTTGGTGATGTAATTGCCGGGCAGGGTGCCGTATTGGTGGATGTAAAGGGCCACTTCGTCCTTGGAGTTATAGCTCCCGTTCCGGTCCAACAGAGGCTGGGCCTCGGTTTCGGCCTGCGGTGCCGGCGCGGAAATGACCGGCTCGGTTTCAGCGCTTTGGGTCTCAGGTGCGGCTTGGGATTCAGGTGCAGCCTGGGTCTCGGGCACAGCCTGGGTCTCGGGAGTAGCCTGGGTTTCCGGCAGCAGGACCAGGGCGGATTGCGTCGGACCTGTCTGCTCCATCACCGGCAGACAGCCGCACAGCAGGCAAAGCCCCAGCACCGCCAGCGCCAGTGCGAGAATTCTTCTCAAGTGCGTATCGCCTCACTTTCTTATTTTTTCTCATTATATCAGCCCCGGCAGCGGAATGCAAGCAAAACCAGTGCCGGCGCGGCTGTTTAAATCTATCCGAAAAGAGGAACCCGTTTATGCAAATTGCTTTTGACACGCTGTATTCTCCTACAGACCGTGCCCGGTTCGACCGGCTGATTTCCCGCCTGGAGACTCTGGGCCACAGTCGGGCGCAAATCCGCTGCTTCTCCGCCCCCGGGCGCACGGAGCTGGGCGGCAACCATACCGACCACCAGCAGGGACTGGTGTTGGCCGGCGCTGTGGATGTCGATACCATTGCCGCCGCCGCGCCCAACGGCAAGCAGGAGATTTTGCTTCACTCCGAGGGGTTTGATCCTATTGTCCTGCCGCTGGACCCTGCCCTGCGCCGCTATGAGCCCGCTACTCCCCAGGCCCTCCTGGCCGGGATGCTGGACTGCTTTGCCCAGGCGCCGGACCCCTGCGGTCTGGATATCGTGGTCAGCTCCACGGTTCTGCCCGGGGGCGGCCTGTCCTCCTCCGCCGCCTTTGAGGTGCTGCTGGCTACGGTGCTGAACACCCTCTGGAACCGGGACGCCCTGCCGCCCCTGGAGCTGGCCAAGCTGGGCCAGCGGGTGGAGAACGACTATTTCGGCAAGCCCTGCGGCCTGCTGGACCAGGCGGCCTCCGCCATCGGCGGCGCCACCTTTATGGACTTCTATGACCCTGCCGCCCCCCGGGTGGAAAAGCTGAATCTGGATCCGGAGGCAGAGGGCTACGCCCTGTTCATCGTCAACTGCGGAGCCGGCCACGACGATCTCACCGAGGAGTACGCCGCCATCCCCCGGGAGATGAAGGCCCTGGCCCAGGCCCTGGGCCAGCCGGTGCTCTCCTGGGTGGACCGTGAAGCCTTTTACCGCGAGCTGCCCCGGCTGCGCCGGGAGCTGGGCGACCGGCCGGTCCTCCGGGCCATCCACCTGTTTGAGGAAAACGACAGGGTCCGCCGCCAGCGGGATGCCCTTGCGGCAGGAGACTTTGTCGGCTTCCTGGACCTGGTGCGCCGGTCCGGCCTGTCCTCCTGGCGGTTTTTGCAGAACATCAGCCCTGCCGGCAGCCGGCAGGAGCAGCCCATGGCAGTGACCATTGCCCTGTGCGAAACCCTGCTTGCCGGCCGGGGCGCCTGCCGGGTCCACGGCGGCGGCTTTGCCGGTACCGCCCAGGCCTACGTCCCCCTGGAGCAGGCCGAGAGCTTCCGGAAGCAGATGGACGCCTGGCTGGGGGACGGCGCCTGCGCCAGGCGGCGGATCCGCCCTGTGGGCTGCTGCGAGATCCTGCTCTGAAAGGCGATATGCCTCTCACAAGGAATGTCGAAATAAGTTGCAATCTGTCGAGAAAAAATGGGTAAAAAATCAACTTTTCACCTTGAATAATTGGGTATTTTGTGATAGATTATATTTACCGCTTCGAGAGACAGAGACAACGAGGCCAATCATTCTGAAGGAGAGGAATCCCATGGAAAACAAGTGTAGTGTTTTAATCGTAGACAGCAGCATGGAATTTGCCCGCTGTCTTGCCGATACAGTAGAGCGGAGCGATGTGTTCGAGGTGGTCTCTGTCTGTGCCGACGGGCAGATTGCCCTGGACCAGGTGCGGCTGCTGCGGCCCCAGTTCCTGGTGCTGGATCTGATGCTGCCCCGGGTGGACGGCTTAAGCCTGCTGCAGCAGACTGTGGGCCCGGACTATCAGCCCATGGTGATGGTGGTCTGCGCCTTTGCCACCGACTACATCACCACCCACGCCGCAGAGCTGGGGGTCAAGTATCTGATGCTCAAGCCCTGTGACTGCACAGACGTTCTCACCCGGATGGAGGAGATCCTCCGGGCCGGCAGCCGGCTGCGGCAAAGCCAGGCCCAGGCAGACATTCAGACCATGGTCACCAACGTGATCCACGAGATCGGGGTGCCGGCCCACATCAAGGGGTATCAATACCTGCGTGAGGCCATTATCATCGCCATCAATGACATGGAGGTCATCAACGCCATCACCAAGGTGCTCTATCCCCAGGTGGCAAAAACCTTTGCCACAACGCCCTCCCGGGTGGAGCGGGCCATCCGCCACGCCATTGAGGTGGCCTGGGATCGGGGAGACCTGGACACCCTGCAAAAGTTTTTCGGCTATACCGTTTCCAACACCAAGGGCAAGCCCACCAACAGCGAGTTTATTGCCCTCATTGCCGACCGGCTGCAGCTGCAGCTGCGCAGCACCGAGCGGAAGGCTGTGGGCATATGAGCCCGAGCCCCGGCCCATAATACTGGACTGCAATCAAACGATGAAATCGTTTGATTGCCTGCGGCAAATGCCGCAGATGCCAAGCAATTATGCTTGGCATGTTCAGATATTGCATTCTAGCATAAAACGCAGAAAACCACAGGAAGCCCTGTGGTTTTCTGCGTTTTTGAATGAAAGAATGAAGAGAGAGGAAAAAGAAAAGAACACAATCTGTGTACCTTCTGGTGAAATTTTAGCAGGGAATCGTGACGAAATTGTAAACAACTGGGGAAAGTTTTGTGAAAAATTTGTCGGTTTTAGGCAAAACGTTACAGAGAAAAGTCTTTGTCGTCAAACTGAGAGAAATCCTTGGCGTTCAGTCTTGAGGGGGTCCGCTTCAAAGGATCGTAGCGGAAGCGGAAACAGCTCTGGTCGCTGGCGACAAAGCCCCGCTTGGCGCAGAGCATCTGTCCGTTTTCCACCTGGGCAGCATGGGCGCAGTAGGCACAAAATTTGGCGACGTTTTTACGAAACAGCATGGCGCACCTCCACTGTATTACTCTTTTGCCTATTATAACACAGATTCCCGGATTTTCCACCCCTAAATTTCGGAATTACAACCCCCAGCACAAAAATCTCACCCGCCCACACCGGCCAGGCAAGCCTCGGGGGCAGGCCCAGGGGCGCCGCCAGCAAGGCGCACACCGCGGCCTGCAGCCCCTTGCAGCCCAGATAGACCCGAAAGGAGAGCCCGGCCTCTGCCAGGGGGCCCAGGGCCTGCAGGTGTACGCAGCACCCGCCCCAGCCCAGCAGAAGCAGCCCCGCCGCCGCGGCCATGCGCCGGGACAGACCCCCCAGGGCGGAAACGCCGCTGCTGAGCTCCAGCAAGCCCCCTGCAACAGCCCGGGCCAGGGTACCCGCGGTCGGCAGCAGGGGTGTTGCCGCTCCCAGCAGCGCCCCGAAAAACACCACCATGGCACACAGCCGCACCATGGCTGCCCCGGCCTGGCCCACTGCCTGGGGCAGGGCCCGGAGGAGACTGCGCCCCGCCGCCTGTGCCGGCGGGGCAGCCTGGGGCGCAGCTGCGCTGCCGGGGGCAAGCAGTCTGGCGCACAGCACCGCCGAAACCAGCACCCCGGCCCACAGAGCCGCCCCGGTCCGGGCTGACCCAAAGACGCCCAGTCCCACCGCCCCCAGCACAAAGGCCGGCCCCGCCTGGTTGGCCAGGGCCGCTGTTACCACTGCCTCTCCGGGCTGCATACGGCCCTTTTTACATTGGGCAGCGGCATACATGGCCCCCAGGGGAAAGCCGCTCACCGCCCCCACCAGCAGGCACTCCAGCCCCACAGGGCTCAGCCCCAGCCACCGGGCCGCGGGGCGGGGCAGGGCAGGTTTTGCCGCGCCGAGCAGCAAATTGGCTGCGACGCAGCAGGGCAGCAGGCTGGGCACCAGGCTGGCGCCGCACTGCACCAGGGCCTGCCTGGCCCCTGCCGCCGCGTCCGGTGCCCTCAGCAGCAACGCCAGCAAGAGCAACCCCGCCGCCGGGCCGGACAGAGCCGGAACGTGCCGTTTCATTTCCATCACCTCGCAAAAAACTATGCAAGCCCGGGCCAAGGCTTGCATAGAAATTCCATAGAATTTACACGGAGGTGAGGAGCTTGCGGTCTTTGCAAAAGGCCTTGCGGCGTCTGGTGCGGCAGGTGGACATCCCCATGGAAATCATGACCGGGGATCCGGTGGTGGAGCTTAAGGGCCGGCAGGAGGCGGTGGTCATCCGCCACAGGGGGCTTTGCCTGCTGTCTGATACCGAGGTGCGGGTGGCAACGTCCCGGGGGACTGTCCGCCTGTTCGGGTCTGATCTGCGCCTGGGACAGATCAACCGGGAGCGGATCTGCGTTCTGGGCTGCCTGGACCGGGTGGAGCTTGGAGGGCAGAGACCATGATGCGCTTTCTGCGGGGCTGGGTCGGAGCAGAGCTCACCGGCGCCAGCCCGGAGGCGGGCCTGGACCGGCTGACCCGTGCCGACATTCCCTTTTGGGACCCTGTGCGAACCGACGAGCTCCACTGCACCCTGAAGCTGTATCCCCGGGATCTGAAGCGGGCACAGCAGGTTCTGGCCGGGGCCATGTGTACCCTGCGTCCAGGCCGGCCGCATGGCTTCCGGGCCCGGTACTACGGCCTGCGCCGCCGCCCTGTGCTGCTGGCAGGGCTGGTGCTGGCGGTGGTCGGGGCATTGTTTTTGCAGAATTTTGTCTGGGTAGTCACCGTGGAGGGCTGCGGGACCGTCCCGCAGGCACAGATTCTCCGGGCCCTGGAGGAGGAGGGGGTAGGCTTCGGCGCCTGGGGGCCGGAGATTGAAATCCAACAGCTGAAAAACCGGATGCTGGTCCGCCTGCCGGAGCTGCGCTGGCTGGCGGTGAACCGGGACGGCGTCATTGCCCGGGTGCTGACAGCGGAGCGGGAGCCCGCCAAATCGCCGGTGGACCGCCGCACCGTGACAGATCTGATCGCCTCCCGCCCCGGGGTAATCACCCGGGTGGACGTGTACAACGGCTTCCCCGTGGTGGAGCCAGGCGATGCAGTAGATGCCGGGCAGCTGCTGGTTTCCGGCTATGCCGACTGGGAGCTCTGCACCCAGGCCACCCGGTCTCTGGGGGAGATCTATGCCCGTACCCGCTATCCCGTCTGTCTGGTCATCCCTGCGACCTGGGGGCAAAAGACCCCGGCCGGACCGGAGAAGCACCGATACGCGCTGATTCTGGGCAGAAAAAGAATAAATTTCTTTTCAAACAGTAGCATTTTGGCCCCCGGATGTGATAGAATAACAGAAAGAAGAAATCTCAGTCTGCCTGGGGGCTATGTGCTGCCCCTGGCCCTGGAGATCACCACCCTGCGCCCGTACACCTGTACCCAGGCGCCGCTGCCTGCGTCCCTGGCAAAGGAAATGCTCTCTGAATTTGCCAGGCAAACCGTCACCCAGACGCTGGTGGCAGGGGAGATTCTCTCGGAACGCTGGGATCTTCAACAACAAGACGGGTGCTACCGGCTGACCGGGGAAATATTCTGCGAGGAGATGATTGCCCGCACCCGGCCCGCAGCACCTTTCGGAGAGGATGATACCATTGGAAAAACTGATCAACGCGGAACGAATTGAACAGATCATCAGCGTCTTCGGCTCCTTTGATGAGAACATCAAGCGCATCGAGCAGACCTTTGACGTCCACGTTACCAACCGCGGCACCGAGCTGAAGGTCTCCGGTGAGCCCGAGGCCGCCGAGAGGGCGGGCAAGGCCATTGAGGGTCTGCTCACCCTGGCCGCCAAGGGTGAGCCCATCGACGAGCAGAAGGTGCGCTACCTGATTGACCTGGTGCGCTCCGGCAATGAGGAGCAGATCGGGGAGATGGCCAAGGACGTGGTCTGCATCACAGCCAAGGGCAAGCCCATCAAGGCCAAGACCCTGGGCCAGCAGCGCTACATGAAGGCAATTCTGAAAAACACCATTACCATCGGGGTGGGCCCGGCGGGCACCGGCAAGACGTATCTGGCTGTGGCGGCCGCGGTGGCGGCCTTCCGGGAGAAGACCGTCAACCGCATCATTCTCACCCGGCCTGCGGTGGAGGCCGGCGAGCGCCTGGGCTTTTTGCCCGGAGACCTGCAAAATAAGGTGGACCCTTATCTGCGGCCCCTGTACGACGCCCTGTTCGATATGCTGGGCCCCGAGACCTACCAGAAGTATCTGGAACGGGGCAATATTGAGGTAGCCCCCCTGGCCTATATGCGCGGCCGGACCCTGGACGACAGCTTTATCATTCTGGACGAGGCACAGAACACCACCCGGGAGCAGATGAAAATGTTCCTCACCCGTCTGGGCTTTGGCTCCAAGATCGTCATCACCGGCGACGTGACCCAGATCGATCTGCCCGCCGACAAGACCTCCGGCTTGAAAGAGGCCCTGAAGGTGCTGGAGAACATCCCTGACATTGCCATCTGCCGGCTGTCCGCCTCTGACGTGGTTCGCCACGCCCTGGTGCAGAGCATTGTGGCCGCCTATGACAAATATGAAAACGCCAAATCCCAGCCGGAAAAGAAGCCGGTGAAGTACTACCGAAAGAGAGGCACAACATGAAGCACAATCTGGTGATTTCCTTCCATGTGGAAAAGGGCATCCGGCGGCTGCCGCTGATGATGCACATCCGCAAGTGTGTTCTGGCCACCCTGGAGGCCGAGCATGTGCCGGTGCCCTGTGAAATCAACATCCTGGTGGCGGACAACCAGACCATCCGGGCGCTGAACAAGGCCTACCGGAACATTGACCGGGAGACCGACGTGCTGAGCTTTCCGGCCTTTCAGTTTGAACCCGGCCGCCTGCCGGAGAAGCTTGACGACTATATTGACCCCGAAACCGGCCTGCTGCCCCTGGGGGACATGGCCATCTCTTATGAGAAGGCGGATGCCCAGGCCAAGGAATTCGGCCACAGCACCAAGCGGGAGCTGGGCTATCTCACCATCCACTCCATACTGCACCTGCTGGGCTATGACCATGTGGACGAGGGTGAGATGAAAAAGCAGATGCGCGCCCGGGAGGAGGCCATCTGCGCTATGATTGACCTGCAGCGGTAAAGACAAAGGAGAACACTATGAACACCAAATCAGCCATGATCGCCATCTGCGGCCGGCCCAACGTGGGCAAGTCCACCCTGACCAATACCATCGTGGGGGAGAAGGTGGCCATCGTTTCCAATAAACCCCAAACCACCCGCAACCGAATCTGCGGTATTCTCAGCCGCGGCGACACCCAGCTGGTCTTTATGGACACCCCGGGCTTCCACAAGCCCCGCACCAAGCTGGGAGACTACATGGTCAGCGTGGTGGAGCAGTCGGTGGCCGACGTGGACCTGGCCCTGCTGCTGGTAGAGCCCATCGCCAACCTGGGGCCCCAGGAGCAGGCGCTGCTGGAGCAGTTTACCCAGCGCGGGGTGCCGGCGGTGCTGGTAATCAACAAAATCGACACCGTAGAGGACAAAGAGCAGCTGCTGGCGGTAATCGCCAAGTACAGCGAGGCCTTTGCCTTTGACGCCGTCATCCCCATCTCCGCCAAAACCCGGGAGGGGGTGGAGGATCTGCTGCAGACCTGCGAGTCCTACGCAGCGGAGAGCCCCTGGTTCTTCCCCGAGGACATGACCTCTGACCAGCCCGAGCGCCAGGTGATTGCAGAAATCATCCGGGAGAAGATGCTCTGGAACCTGGACAAGGAAATCCCCCACGGCACCGCGGTGGAGATCACCCGTTTTTCCGAGCGGGACAACGGCATTGTGGACGTTGAGGCCACCATCTACTGCGAAAAGGCCAGCCATAAGGGCATCATCATCGGCAAGGGCGGCCAGATGCTGAAAAAGATCAGCACCCAGGCCAGAGCCGACTGCGAGCGCTTTATGGGCACCAAGGTCTATCTCCAAACCTGGATCAAGGTCAAGGAGAACTGGCGTGACAGCGATTTCATGATCCGCAACTTCGGCTACCGGAACGACGGTTGATTTTTCCGGTATATTCCGCCGCCTGCTGCACAGGCTAATCCCAGGCCGGAGCCCCCGGCCCGAACAGGAGGGATTGCCGTGGAACAGCCCCTTTGGACCTTATTCGTCCGCACCGGCGCGCCGGAGATCTATCTGCAATACAAGCAAGAGTGCCGCACCCAGACGCCCCGGCCGGAAGACCGGACGTCCTGCCCCCGCGCCTGAAGGCCGGGGGCGGCCTGCGGCAGGGGAGCGCTTATGTACATGAAAACCGAAGGCATTGTCCTGCGCGAGGTGGAATACAACGACGCAGACAAGCTCCTGGATCTGCTCACCAAGGACCGGGGCCTGCTCACGGTCCGGGCCAGGGGGGTCCGCCGCAGCCGGTCAGAGCTGAAATCCGCCTGCCAGCTGCTGTGCTACGGGGAGTTCACCCTGTTTGACTACCGGGGCAAGCTGACCGTCAACGAGGCCCAGCCCCTGGAGCAGTTCCGCCCCCTGCGGGAGGACATTGAGCTGCTCAGCCTGGGCACCTATTTTTCTCAGGCGGCGGCCCTGGTGGCCCAGGCGGATGTGCCCACGCCGGAGCTGCTCAGCCTGCTGCTCAACGCCCTGTATGCACTGTCTGCCCTGGGCAGACCCCAGGTGCTGGTGAAGGCAGCCTTTGAGCTGCGCCTGGCCTGTCTGGCGGGCTTTGCCCCGGATCTGCAGGGCTGCGCCCTGTGCGGGGCGGCCCAGCCGGACCGGCTGGACGTCAGCCAGGGCGTGCTGTACTGCGCCGGCTGTCAGCCGGCTGCGGCGGGACTTCACATGCCGGTGCCCCCCGGGGCGCTGGCCGCCATGCGGTATATTGTCTCGTGTCCGGCCTCCAAGCTGTTCTCCTTCACCCTGGGGCAGCAGACGCTGGAGCGGCTCTCCCAGCTCACCGAGACCTATCTCACCACCCAGCTGGAGCACCATTTCTCCACCCTGGACTTCTACAAATCCCTGTTTCTCTGAGGTACTTACATATGACAGAGCTATATGAAAAATCCCTCCGCAAGCTGGAGCTGGACCAGGTTCTGGCCAAGCTTGCCGACTGCGCCGTCAGTGAGGACGCCAAGGCTCGCTGCCTGGCCCTGCAGCCTCTGACCGACCGGCAGGACATCCTGGACCTGCAGGAGCAGACCTCCGCGGCCTGCCGGTTGATCTCCCTGCGGTCCAGCCCCGCCTTTCAAGAGGTGCGGGACATCCGTCCCAGCCTGGACCGGGCCGACCGGGGGGGCAGTCTCAACGCCACAGAGCTGCTGCGCATTGCCGGGGTGCTCCGCTGCGCCCGTCTGGCCAAGGAGTATTATGACGGCGCCTGCGCCAACACCGTGCTGGACTGGATGTTTGCCGCCCTGACCCCCAACCGCTATCTGGAGGACCGGATCACCGGCTCCATTCTCTCCCCCGAGGAGATTGCCGACAGCGCCAGCCCGGAGCTCGCGGATATCCGGCGGCATATGCGGGTGCAGTCCGCCAAAATCAAAGAGAGCCTGCAAAAGCTGATTTCCAGCCCGGCCTATTCCAAGTTCCTCCGTGACCCCATTATCACCCTGCGGCAGGACCGGTATGTGGTGCCGGTGAAGGCGGAGTTTAAAAACGAGATCCCCGGTCTGATCCATGACGTCAGCTCCTCCGGTTCCACCTTCTTTGTGGAGCCCATGTCCTCTGTCAACGCCAACAACGCCCTGCGGGAGCTGCTGCTGCGGGAGCAGAAGGAGATTGAGCGGATTCTGGCGGAGCTCTCCGCCGAGGCTGCCGGCTTCAAGGACAGCATCGGCCAGGACTACACCCTTTTGGTGGACCTGGACGTAATCTTTGCCCGGGCCAAGCTCTCCTTCCGCATGGACGCCACCGCCCCCGAGATTCGGGAGGACGGCAGCCTGGAGCTCAAGCAGGCCCGCCACCCGCTGATCGATCCCAAGACCGTGGTGCCCATCTCCGTCCGCCTGGGCGGCGATTTTGACACCCTCATCATCACCGGCCCCAACACCG
>DFIE01000147.1 GCA_002372735.1 Clostridiales bacterium UBA3705 | reverse complement strand
GCTTCTGCTTGCCGGTGTAGAAAGGGTGGCACTTGGAGCAGATTTCAACCTTGATGTCTCTCTTGGTAGAGCCGGTCTCGATGATCTCGCCGCATGCGCATCTGATTGTGGTCTGTTCGTACTTGGGATGGATACCTTCCTTCATTTCAGTTCACCTCTTTCTTATAGCAGTAAAGGGCATATTCTCCCCGTGATTTTCAATCAGCCCGCATATAATAGCACAACTGCGCATTATTTGCAAGTACTTTTTTCAAAAAATAGTAAAATTTTTTGAATCTCCCACCATATCTTGGGGCTCATCTGCGTGCAGTCTGTCCTTGGGCAGGTAGCAGACCCTGCCCCTCTGCTCTGTGCCGCACGGACAGTCTCCGTGGGCAAACAGCGTGTACAGGTCCGCCGCCCTGCATTCCATGGCGTAATATTCCTCATCCTGAGGCTTCTGCCCGGCGTGAATCAAGGGCAGGTCTCCGGTCTGCCGCCGGAGCACCTCTCTGCCCAAATCGTCAAAGGCCAGAATCCTGACATAGGGGATCTCACGGTCCAGGTCCCGGGCAGTCAGGCCCAGGTAGGCGCACAGCACCATTCTGGAAAGCCTGGTGTGGGTGTAGCGTTTGGATTTGGTCAGCTCAAGGATCTGGGCAACACTCTGTCCGGCCCGGCAGCTTTTCATCAGCTTGCTCCAAAGCCCCTCCGAGCCAAAGGGAAGGGCTGCAAACTCCTGGGCCGACATGGCCCGCAGCCGCGAAAGCACCGCCCGCTCCCCTGCCCCCAGGGTGTGGATCGTCCCGGCTTGATAAAGGGGAACAAGCCGGGGTGGAACCGCCTGCCGCCAGCTGCCATCCCCCCGCTCTACAGACAGGCGGACCCCCGTGGCAGAGGGGGCCTCGGGGTTCAGCCCGGTGTCATGATAATCCCCCGGCCGGGGAACCGGCAGAAGCTCCATTTTGCTGCCCCGGCGCAACAGGGCCTTGCAGTACTCAATTGCCAGGATATCGTTGGGCAGGCAGGTGATGGTCTGCCCGGTACGCTCCGCCAGGGCCCGGGCCCGGGCGGCGGGATAGGAGCAGCCGGATTCCAGATGGCGGCGCAGGCAGTCGTCAAACCCGGGCGCCAACAGCGCCTGGGCAGTCCGGCGCAGGGCATGGAGGTCTGCGCTCTCGCTGCCAAAGCTGAGCCATTCGCAGCCCAGCCGATCCAGAATCTCCACCCCGCCGGCGGCAAACCCCTCGGCAGAGGACAGAGCCTTGGTCAGGGGCAGCTCCAGCACCAGGCTGGCCCCGGCAAGCACCGCAGCCCTGGCGCGAAGCTGCTTGTCATACAGCGCAGGCTGCCCACGCTGGACAAAGTTGCCGCTCATCACACAGACAACGGCCGCATCCTGGCCCAGCCGGGCTCGCAGCCGGGCAAACTGGGCTGCATGACCGTTATGAAAGGGATTGTATTCGCAAACGATGCCGACAGTGGTCATGTTTTTTCCTCCGGGCAAAAATTATGCTTGCCTTATGGCAGGTTCTGCGGTAAAATGAATACGTTAGGGCTATTGTAGCACAGAAATCCCAGATTTCAAAGACGAATTTAGGAGAGATTATTTATGAAAATCTTAGTCATCAACGCAGGCAGCTCTTCCCTGAAGTATCAGCTTATGGACCCCGATTCCGGCGAGGTGTTCGCCAAGGGTCTGTGTGAGCGCATCGGCATCGACGGCCGGCTGACCCACAAGGTTCCCTCCAAGGCCATCAACGAAGTGCGTGAGATTCCCATGCCCACCCATGCCGAGGCAATCACCGCTGTGCTGGAGATCCTGGTGGATCCCGTGTTCGGCGTGGTCGCTTCTGTGGATGAAATCGACGCTGTGGGCCACCGCGTGCTGCACGGCGGTGCCAAGTTCACCGAATCCTGCCTGATTGACGAGGCCTGCAAGCAGGCCATCCGGGACTGCATCCCCCTGGGCCCCCTGCACAACCCCGCCAACCTGATGGGCATTGAGGCCTGCCAGAAGATCATGCCCACCAAGCCCCAGGTGGCTGTGTTTGACACCGCTTTCCACATGACCATGCCCCCCAAGGCCTACCGGTATGCCATCCCCGATGAGTATTACGAAAACGACAGCCTGCGCCGTTACGGCTTCCACGGCACCTCCCACCGCTACATCGCAAAGCGGGTGGCCAAGCTGATGGGCCGGGACGACCTGCGGGTAATTAACTGCCACCTGGGCAACGGCTCCAGCCTGTGCGCCATCAAGGACTGCAAGTGCCAGGATACCTCTATGGGCCTTGGCCCTCTGGCCGGTGTGCCCATGGGCACCCGTGCCGGCGACGTGGACACCACTGTGGCCCAGTTTATCGCCAACAAGTACAACAAGACCATCGACGAAGTGCTGACCATTTTCAACAAGAAGTCCGGCGTGCTGGCCCTGTCCGGCGGTGTGAGCTCCGACTTCCGTGATCTGGAAGCCGGTGCGGCCCAGGGCAACGAGAAGTGTGCCCTGGCCCTGGAGAAATTCTGCTACGAGGTCAAGAAGTACGTGGGCGCTTATGCCGCCGCCCTGGGCGGACTGGACGTGCTGGTCTTCACCGCAGGTGTGGGCGAGAACGGCGCCAATACCCGTGCCGCTGTGTGCCAGGGTCTGGAATTCCTGGGCGTGAAGCTGGATCCCGAGAAGAACCAGCTGCGCGGGGACGAGCGGATTATCTCCGCCCCCGACTCCAAGGTCACTGTCTGGGTCATCCCCACCAACGAAGAGCTGATGATTGCCCAGGACACCGCGGAGCTGTCCAAGTAAGTCTGTATCCCATCTGATTGCCGAGAGGCGTGACCGCTTTGGTCACGCCTCTTTGTTTTTGCCCCGCTGGCCGGCGGTGTAGATCCGGCTGCCCAAAAAGGCCACCAGGGGCACCGTCAGAATCATGCCCAGGCTGCCTGCCAGGCCCCGGAGCATCTCCATGGCCACAAAATCGGTGTTGATCAGCTGCTCGTAGGATACGTCATAGGCGTAGAGGAAGAGCATGGTGTTCAGCCCTGTGCCGGCAAAGGCCAGGATCAGGGTGTTGGCCATGGTGCCCATGGCGTCACGCCCCACGTGCATGCCGGAACGGAACAACGCGCCGGCGTCCCGGGCGGGGGCCACCCGGTGGACCTCCTCTACCGCGGAGGCCACGCTCATGGCAATGTCCATAATGGCCCCCTCTGCGGCAATGAGAATGCCGCAGACAAACAGACCGGAAACCTGCAGCCCGTGGTCGGCCGCGGTGAGAAAGAGGGATTCCGCCTCGTCCATGTTCATGCCGGAGATATGGACCAGCCTGCCGGCCAGCCAGGCAAAAAGTCCTGCCAGCATCACCCCGCCAAAGGCACCAAGGACGGCGATCCAGGCCTTGGGCCCGGAACCGCCCAGTAGCAGATAGCTGACGGTCATGGTGAGGACGACTACCAAAAGAGTGGTGGGAATGGGCGGCCAGCCCCGCTGCACCAGCAGCGGCAGCAGCACAAACACCACACCCAGCACCGTTACCGCCAGACCCAGCAGGGCGGTAACCCCCCGCCTGCCGCCCACCAGCACCAGGGCCAGGGCAAAAATGCCCACAAAGATCCACAAAAGCGGGCCCCGGCTGTAGTTGTACACCGACACGGTGTACTCTGCCACCTCTGTAGTAATGACGCGGACGGACAGCTCCATACCGGGCCTGGCCGCCACACTGTGGTTCAAAAAGGGGCTGAGATAATTTGTGATCTGCAGCTGGTCGCCGGCGTAGCGGCCGGTAATCAGCTCGATCTGCAGGGTTTGGGTGCCCACAGTGACGTTTTCATAGGTGGGGTTGGGCTGGGTGTTGTCCTCCACCACAGCGAGCACCCTGGCCCGCTCGTATTCGGTGCCGGAGGAGGGCGAAATCTCCCAGCGGGAACGGCCCTGCCGGGCGTAGAGCCCCAACCCGGCCAGCACCAGGGTGAGCAGCAGGCACAGCACAAGGCGGAGCCAGCGGACTTTGGACTTGGAGTGCATAGGCAGCCTCCTGAAGCAAGTAGGATACACGGCCCGGCGGGTGCCGGGCCGTGAGGATGGGATCGTTACTGTCCCTTCTGCTGCCGGTAGAGGAAGGTCACCACCTGGCCCCGGGTGCAGATATTCTCCGGAGCAAAGCTGACCGCGCTCATGCCGTTGGTGATCTGCGTCTGAACGGCCCAGGCCACGGGTGCGGTGTAATAGGCCCCGGGCAGAAGATCGTTGAAAGGACTGGAAGAGGTGTCAATTGCCGGGCTGCCGGCAAAGCGGTACAGGAAGGTCACCACCTGGCCCCGGGTACACAGGCCATCCGGGTTGAAGCGGCCCGGGCCCATACCGTTGGTAATCCCCTTTTCCACAGCCCAGAGTACGGGCTTGTAATAGAAGGCGGCGGCGTTGACATCGGCAAAGGGATTCTCCTGGGCTTCCGGCTCAGGACAGCCGGCAGCGCGCCAGAGGAAGGTGACCACCTGGCCCCGGGTGCAGCTGCGGTTTGGTTCAAAGGTGGTGGGGGTCATGCCGTTGGTAATCTGCGGCTTGTGGTCTACCGCCCAGTACACCGGGTTGAAATAGAAGGCAGAGGGATCCTGTACGTCGTCAAAGCGGAAAACCGGGGGCTTCTGCTCCAGGCCGTCCAGGGCCTGGAGGAGTGCTTCCGCCGCGGCATCCACCTGGGTCTGGGTTGCCTCGGGGTCGTCCAGCACGGACAGGGCCTGATCCAGCGCCTGCTGCAAGGCCGCTGCAGATTCCTGGGTCCAATCGTCGGGATCCACAGCCTTGGCCTGTGCCACCAGGGCTGCCAAGGCTTCGGTATTCACCGGCGGCTTGGGGGGATCGGCCTCCCGGATCAGCAGGATCTCGTCACAGTCACGCACCCGCAGGCAGCAGGAGGAGGTCTCCTCCCCGGTTTCGGGATGCATAAAGCACATGCCCACCGCGGAGATCTCATTGCCGGGCTTGCAGAACCCGGCCAGGGTGTTCTCCCCTGTGGTGCCGGAGTAGATGTAGCCGTCAATGAAGATTGTTGCAATGCTCCCGGTCTCATCCTGCACTCTCAGCTGGGTAACGGCGCTGCCCTGCAGGGAGACCTCGGTGATGACGCCCTGGGTCTGCACCAGCATGCCGCCGTAGGTCGCGTAGTCCATAGCCTGGGCGCAGGTGAGCACTGTGGGGGCAATCAGCCGGGTTGGCGCGTCCTCCAGAATCTCATATCGCAGCACCTGGAGCTCGCGGTCATCCTGGTACTGGTCCACATAGCCCACCAGGCGCAGCTTGGTGCCCTTGGCAAGACCCTCCTGGGCGAAGGGGTAGACGGTGACACCGCCGGTGTCGTCCTGAATATAGATGGTGTCGAAGAACTTGGTTTTGTCGTTGTCGGTGCCGTTGGTCACCCAGCCCTCCACACAGAAGACCTGGCCCAGCTCGCCCCGGCGCATCTCGGCAATGGGCGTGACCGGCAGCTGGACTGCCACGGTCTGCAGCAGATTGGTCATAAGCACGGCGTTGAGCTTGTAATCGTGCTCGTCGGTCTCCATGTTGTAGTCGGAGAAGAAGGGCGCGCCACACACCAGGATATGGCCGCCGGCCTTGGTGTCTTGCAACGCGGCCATGACCACGTCGCCTTTTTGAACGGCCACCTGGCCGGAACCGGCATAGCCTGTGTCGGTCTTGGCATCTACGCTGAAGGTCTCGGGGTTGCCCAGCACCAATGCCTGGGCCTGCTCCACCCGGTCATTGGCCCCGCCGTCGGACAGATCCACCGAGCAGGCAGAGTAGACCGAGAAGGTCATCCCCTCCCGGGCCCCGGTGAGCCAGACGGAGGCATCGTCATACCGGGCAAGCTCCAGACCGTAAACCTGCTCGCCCTTTTCATTCTCCTCTACGGCCTCGTCAGAGCGCAGGCGGATGGTACTGCCCACGGCGGAGAGGAGCTTGTTCAGCTCGGTATGGGCCTGGGCCGCGGTAGAGTCGTTAAAGTCTGCGCTGCCGCAGACCACCACACTGCCGCCCCGGGCCACGTAGTCGGAAACCAGGGAGAGGAATTCGTCCTCAAAATGGCTGGTGCGGTATTCGTCCTTGGTGCGTCTGGCAGGCGCCGAGAGGACCAGCAGCTGGCAGTTCTCCAGCTGGGCGGCGGTGATGGGCTCGGTGGCAACGGTAACCCGGGCGTAGTGGTCCGCGCCCAGCTCCGCCAGCTTGGTGGTGTTGCCGGCCCAGGCGCCGGTGACATAGTCGTTAAAATGGGTGCCGTCTACAATCACGTTGGAGACCATGGCGGCAGGCAGATAGTTCAGCTGCAGCACACCGTTGTACTGCTTCTCCGCCCCGCGGAAGGCGCCCTTTACCGTGACGTTCAGCACCGTGGTGCCGATGCCGTTCCAGGTGAAGTCAAACCAGTAATGGCGGGTCTCGCCGGCCTTCAAGCGCGTCAACTCCGCCTGGTCCAGATCCACA
The DNA here is from genome assembly GCA_002372735.1 of Clostridiales bacterium UBA3705. The sequence goes on along the minus strand of DFIE01000147.1, from coordinate 4,414 downwards.
GTGTGGACGATCTCATCCTCCACAGAGAATTCAATGGAGTGAATTTCCAGGTCAGAGGTCTCGTCATTGGCCAGGGTCAGGGTGATCTCGGTGGGCTCGTCCTGGATGGGAAGCTCGGTATCCGCCTTCAGCTCCCGCACGCCGATGGATTCCACCTCACCGATCCACACAGGGGCGGTGACGGCAATGTCGCCGTCCGCCTGGGTCAGGCGCAGGTAGTAATAAGAGTAGTTCGCCGGCAGGGTGAATTCCACCTCTCCGTCCAGGACCTGCGCGGTCTTGGAAGTGCAGACAATGCCGCCGTTGACCACCACCTCGATCTTACAGCTGCCGCTGTCGGTGGGGTCGGAAATCTCCGCCCGGAGGGTGACCGAATCGTCTACGTCCTCCTCAGTGAGGATGGTGCCCATTTCGTAGCCGTTCAGGGTGTAGTAGACGGAGAAGTCGTTGTCCTCAGTGGCATACACCCGGCGGTTGCGGATGGCGTCATAGATGTTCTCCCGGGTCAGGGCATCGGCCATGACCACGCTGCGGGCCGTGTTGGCGTCGCCCCAGCTGCCCTTGTGGTTGTCCTGGTTGTTGGTGGGGGCCACGTGCCAGCCCAGGTCCAGGGCACGGGTATACTCTTCATAAGAGGGGAAATAGCCGCTGGAGCCGATGGTGCCCTCGCCGTTGCCCACCTCGATGATGGTGATCAGCTCGTCAATATCGGCGTCATACCAGGCGTAATCCTGGAAGGTGCCAAAGGTAGTGCCGGGATGGTTGAACTGGGAGATGGAGTTGGGGTCGCTGCGCAGGGCGTCGTAGTAGTTGGGCAGGGCCGTGGCGTAGCTGGAGAACTCAGCCTGGGTCCTGGACTGGAAGCCGCCGGTGTTGTAGGTGTTCATATGGCCCAGGCCGTTGGACCAGGTCATCTCGTAACCGTAAATGCAGACGAAATTCTCGTTGGTGTAACGGTCCGCCAGCTCGTGGCCGCTGACCCATTTGGCAGACATGGAGCCGTCGTAAACCGTGGCGGCAGTGTCGTTGTCAAAGGCGTTGGAGTGGTCCGTCACCGCAAGGAAGTCCAAGTTGTCCACTTCGGTGGAGGCATGGACAAAGGCCTCCTCGCAGGAGCCGGCGCCGTCAGAGTAGTTGGTGTGGGAGTGCAGCTGACCGAAGTAGAGCTGATATTTGGCGTTCTGGCGCAGGGAGAAGCGCAGGGAGGTCACCGGGCTGCTGAGCCAGCCCTCCATGACGCCCATGACCAGGACGGTGGGCTCGGTTTCCAGCAGCGCGGCCGTCAGAACCGGGCGGTTTTCGGCATCATAGGTCTGCCAGCTCTCGCCGCCATCCAGAGAGTAGCGGATCTGCGCCTCCTGGGTGGCACAGGTGAGCTTAAGCTGGGTGTCCGCGGCGACCGCGCCGCCGTTGGGAGCGGCCTTTACCGGGGCCACCTGGGCCTGGGTGAAGCGGTAGAGTGTGGGCACCGAGGGGGCAAGGCCCTGCTTCTCTGCCCAGGCAATCAGCACAGTGGGGAATTCGGTGAGCACCGGCCGGGCCTGGGGATCGTAACGCTGAACCGTGCGGCCCAGGTCTGTGGTGTAGCGGATTTCTGCGCCTTGGGTGGCAGTGGTAAGCTCCAGCGCGAAGCCGGAGGGGACGCTGCTCTGCGCCGGGCAGCGGACCCAGTCGCAGATCTCCGGCGCAATCATCGGGCAGCCGGTGAGCTCCACGGTGTCGATCCGCACCGAGGCGGAGGCGCCCACGGTGCCGTCCTTGCCGTCGGCTCTGGCAGAGTCGGCATAGAGTCGGAGCTGAAGCTGGCTTGCGTTCTCCCCCGGGGCGGGCACAGGCAGGATGAACTCTTCGTATTGGCCAGCGACCTCCATGGGCAGGTAGCCGTTTTCCACCATGCCCTCGCCGGAGACCTCATAGGTGGCGCCGCCGTACCCGTAGCCGGTATAGGCGTAGCTATAGCTGCCCTGGTCAAACAGGTGCCAGGTCTCGCCGTCGGTGGAATATTTCAGCGTGAAGCCCTTGGGGCCGGAGCCGGACACCCGCAGCCGGAAGCGGAGCTCCAGGTCCGTGTACTTGGCCGTGGAGACAAGCATCTGGATGTAATCCTGGGTGGGCTGGTCCTCGGCATCCATGCCGCTGCCCACACAGGGCTTGCTGGAACCCAGATAGTAGTTGGTGGAATTGGTGCTGGAGGTGGAGAAGCCCGGGCTGACGTTCTCGCCGGCCACCACAGTGGTCAGCACCGCACGGCCGTCCAGCCGATCGTTGGCGGTGATCAGGTCACCGTACACCTGCAAAGCGCCGGCGTAATTGGCGTTGCCGCCCCAGCGGGCCAGAATCCGCCGGTCCTCCGGGGCAAAGGTAAAGTTACTCACGGCAGCAGACTGCTCCGGCGCGGGGACGTAGGCCCCGCCCTCGTCATAGGGCACGGGCTCCGTCCAGTCGGCAGGATAGGCCGGCGCCGCAGGATCCGGCTGCCGGGCAGCAGGGTCTGCAACACCGTAGATGGCAAGGTTGTTGAGCTTATTGTTGCCGCCGTTTTTGATCACGTCCCCCTTGACAGAGACGTCGTTTGCCACCACCACCCGGATGATCAGGTTGGTGCAGCAGGCGTCGTCAGGCAGCTGGGCCACATAGCTTTTCAGACTGCCGCTGACGCTGAGGGCAGCAAACTCCACCCAGGTCTGGCCCAGGTCCTTGGAGTAGCGCAGCGACAGGTTTTTGGGGCCGGTGGAGGAGGAGCTGGTTTTCAGCTGGAAGGTCATCTGGCTGCAGCCCGAGGTGTTGGCCACGATCTGCCAGTAGGCGCCGGCGGACCAGCCGGTCTGCGTGAGGGCGCCGGAGCCGTAGGAGACAAAGCTGCCGGTGCTGTGACTCAGCGTGCCCCAGCCCAGAGTGGCCGGTGCAGGCAGATTGGCCGCGGCGGAAAACTCCCAGCGGGCTATGGGGTCGCCCACAATGTCGGCATTCACAAAGCCGCTGCCGCCGGGCTGCGGGGCAGGCTGGTCGGGCTCCTGGGTATTCCAGCCCTCGGGCCAGGTGGGTGCGTCCGGATCGGGCAGCCGCCCCTCCCCTATCCGGCCGGTGAGACGGATGTTGTTGATCTTGGAGGTGCCGGAGCTGCCGATGGCGGAGCCGTCACCCTTGGCGGCCACGTCTTCGGTGACCCGGAAGCGGACCAGCAGATTGTCGCTTTGGGCGCTTTCCGGCAGGGCAAAGGTCCGGGCCTGGAGCTTGCCGGTGTTTTCGATGGTGAAGGTGTCCACCCCGGTCCAGGAGACGCCCAGATCAGCGGAGCACTCCACGGCAAAGTTGGCAGGGCCTGTGCCGGAGGACAGGACGTCCGCGCTGAGCTTCAGGTCTGTGCAGCCGGAGGTGTTGAACACCAGCATCCAGCAGGCGTCCACCGTCCAGCGGTTGGAGGCCAGGGCCCCGGTGGAATAGGACAGACTGCCGTCAGTGTTCACCCCCAGGTAGCCGTAGCCCTCATCCGCCGCGGCAGGCAGGCTGCGCAGGCTGTCAAAGGTGAAGCCGGCCAGGGTCTCATAGCCCGCCTGGATGCCGGTAACGTGGATTTTGCCCAGGCGGTTGGTGCCGGTGGCGGCCACAGTGCCGCCGCCCACGCTGGTGTCGTCCACCGGACGCAGGCGCAGGGACAAGCTCTCACAGGCGGCCTGGTCAGGCAGGGCAAAGGTTTTGGTCTCGTATTTGGATTGGACGGTGTAGGTGCCGAGACTGAGCCAGCTCTGCCCCTGGTCTACAGAGCAGAGCGCCTCCCAGTTGGCAGGGCCGGTGGAGGAACCGTAGGTGGAAAAGCTGAGCCCCAGCTGGGTGAAGCCCCGGGTGTCCATACCGGAAAAGCCCCACCAGGAATCGGTGGTCCAGTGGTTGGCGTTGAAATAGCCGGCGCTTTGGAAGCTGACAGCACCGCCTGACCAGGCAGCAGCCCCTGTGCCGGTGGTTGCAGGGACAGACTCCGCGGCGTCCTGTGCCGAGGAGAAATCCCAGCCGCAGATCAGCTCGCCCTCTGCCCCCCATGCCATAACAGGAAGCAAAGATAGAAGCAAGATGGCCGCAAGCAGCAGCGCCGCGCTGCGGCGAAAGATCCCGATGCGCATTGCAATCCCTCCTATTTGTGTACTTACACACCTGTATCATACTACAGCTTGTAATTTTTTGCAAGAGATTCCGGCAGGTTTTCCACCCAGAAGAACGACAAACGGGAGCGGATTTCCGCTCCCGTTTGGGCTCAGATTCTGGATTCGATCCGTTCTGCCAGGGTCTCCAGCAGCTGCCGGTCCCGGTCTGTAAAGCGGCCGGGCTCGGGGCTGTCAATGTCCAGCACACCGAACACCGTACCGTTCCGGCGCAGGGGGACTACTATTTCAGAGCGGGAGGCGCTGTCGCAGGCGAT
>DFIE01000144.1:821-2676 GCA_002372735.1 Clostridiales bacterium UBA3705 | reverse complement strand
GCATTCTTCCAGAGGCCGAACCACAAAAAGCAGAGTTTCAGCCCTTCCCGGCGGGCGGAGGCGATGAGGGTCTCCAGCAGGGAGAAGTCATACTTGCCCTCTTCCGGCTCGATCAGCTCCCAGTACAGGGGGACGATGACGGAATTCATGTTCAATCCGCGCAGGGCGGGCCAGAGCTTTTCCTCCAGGAAAACCGGGTCGGAGGCGCTGGAGTTGTGGATCTCGCCGCTTCTCATGAAGAAGGGCTTATCGTGGACGTAGAGGGTGGGGATGCCTTTTTCATCGCGCTTGACAACAGGAAGACTCATGGGGATGCTCCTTTCAAATGTAATATCCAAGCATAAACGAAAAAGATCCGGTGCCGGGAAACAGGGTCGCGTTCGCTGGGAGCGGAGAAAACCTGCCGGGATCGGATCTTTTTGCTTTTCTATTGTCATTATACCTTGACAAGGGCACCGGGGCAATCTTAAAATACTAATAAGCTTATAAATATTTTAAGATTCAAGGGGGCTTTCCATGCGTTATTCGATCTCGGTCACCAAACGGCAAAACGCCAAAACGCCTCTGCTCCTGCGCGCGCTGGGGATCGACCATGTTCAAGATCCGATCTACCGCCCCAACGGCTTCCCGGTCTGGCAGCTGTTTTACGGCGTCTCCGGCAGCGGCGAATTCCGGTTGGACGGTTGGCGCGGTATCCTGCGGCCGGGCCAGGCGGCCTTCCTGGCCCCCAACGAGGCCCACAGCTACCGCAGCCTGGGCGGCGACTGGGTCCTGCATTACATTGGTTTCGAGGGGGAGCTCTGCCAAAAGCTGCTGGCCAGCCTGGGCCTTGCTCAATCCGGGCTCTACAGTCTGGCCCAGCCGGAGGTCCTTTTGGCGCATCTGCACACGCTGGAGCGCATCCAGCTGGAGGCGCAGAGCGATTCCGCGCTTCAAAGCTCCAAAGAGCTCTATTCCCTGCTGCTGGATTTTTCCCAGTCCCTCACCCGGCTTACGGACAGCCGATACGCGGAGGCCACAGGCATGGAAAAAGAGATGATCCTCTATCTGGAGGATCATTATTCGGAGGACATTTCCCTGGATGGTTTAGCCGCGCATTTTCAGCGCACACCGGAGTACCTCTGCAGCATTTTCAAGGCGGCCACCGGGGAGACGATCTCCCATTATCTGCGGCGCATCCGCATCCACCGGGCCAAGGTGCTTTTGATGGAGCGGCCGGACACAGGTTTGAGGGAAATCTCTGAGGCCTGCGGCTTTCACAGCGTCAGTTATTTCGGCAAGGTTTTTCGTGAAGCCACCGGCTTCACGCCCCAGGGCTACCGCCTGGGGGTCCCATTGGAGTAGCCCGGCAAATTCTGAGCGGCGGAACGCGGTCCTGTAATCGGGCCCTGCTTTCTTCATTTCCCATCACATAGTGACCAACTTGACAACCTGATCCTGTTAGCAAAGAGCTTAAAGCAATAAATAACACCTGACCCGGAATCATCTGTACGTTCGTACCGGTGACTCCTGGTCTTGTTTTACGCAAAGTTTATTCCGTATCAAATTTCCCGGGGCGGGAAATACTAACTCCACCCTTGAACAGAGGAGATGGAGTGAGGATGCAGGGAAAAGTAGAGATCTGCGGGGTCAACACCGCGACGCTCCCGGTGTTGAAGGCGCCGGAGATGCGCCGCCTTCTGGAGCAGGCCCGGCAGGGAGACAAAAGCGCCCGGGAGGAGTTGATCTCCGGCAATCTCCGGCTGGTGCTCTCGGTGGTGCAGAAGTTCGCCGGCCGGGGCGAGAGCATGGACGACCTCTTTCAGGTGGGCGTCATCGGCCTCATCAAAGCGGTGGACTGCTTCGACCTCAGCCA
>DFIE01000144.1:0-747 GCA_002372735.1 Clostridiales bacterium UBA3705 | reverse complement strand
TTTTCCACCTACGGGGTTCCCATGATTGCCGGTGAGCTGCGGCGCTTTCTGCGGGATCACAGTGCCGTGCGGGTCAGCCGCTCCATGCGGGACACGGCCTACAAGGTGCTGCAGGCCAAGGAGCGCCTCACCGCCGAGAGCGGCCGGGAGCCGGACGTGGAGACCATCGCCCGGCACCTGGGGATTCCCCGGCAGGACGTGGTCTTCGCGCTGGAGGCCATTTGCGACCCGGTGAGTCTATACGAGCCGGTGTACAGCGACGTGGGCGAGAGCGCCACCGTGATGGACCAGATCGGCGATACGCGCAACACGGACGAGCACTGGCTGGAGCAGATCGCCCTGGAAGAGGCCATGCGCCGCCTCGGCGAGCGGGAGAAGCGCATTCTGGCCCTGCGCTACTACGACGGCCGCACCCAGATGGAGGTGGCAAAAGCCGTGGGCATCTCTCAGGCCCAGGTCTCCCGCCTGGAGAAAAACGCCATCCGCCAGATCAAAAAGAACATGAGCGCATAAAAAATCCCCTTCGCCGGCTGACGAAGGGGATTTACGATATTCAGCTGCGGGCGCGCATGACGGCCTTCATGCGCTGGCTGTGGTCCAGGATGCTCTTGCGCAGGCGCAGGTTCTGGGGCGTGACCTCAAGAAGCTCGTCGTCGGCCAGAAACTCCAGGCACTGCTCCAGGCTCATCTGCTTGGGCGGGATCAGGCGCAGGGCCTCATCGGAGCCGGAGGCGCGGGTGTTGGTCA
>DFIE01000105.1 GCA_002372735.1 Clostridiales bacterium UBA3705 | reverse complement strand
TATCCCGGCTGGCACATTGAGTGCACGGGCATCTCTCTGAAACACCTGGGCGAGGACATGGACATCCACTGCGGCGGCATTGACAATGCCTTCCCCCACCACACCAATGAGATTGCCCAGTCTGAGGCTTATCTCGGCCACAAGTGGGTCAACTACTGGTTCCATGTGCTGCACCTGAACACCACTGCCGGTAAGATGTCCAAGTCCTCCGGGGAATTCCTCACCGTCAGCCTTTTGGAGCAGAAGGGCTACGATCCCATTGCCTATCGTTTCTTCTGCCTGCAGAGCCACTACCGCAAGAACCTGGTCTTTTCCTGGGAGAACCTGGACAACGCAGCAGCGGCCTATGGCAAGCTGGTGGATAAGCTCTCCACCCTGGATCCCCAGGCGGAGGGGGAGATTGACCAAGCGGTGCTGGCCCAGCTGAAGGCACGGTTTATGAAGGGAATGGACGCGGACCTGAACACCTCTCTTGGCATCACCGCCCTGTACGACGTGCTCAAGGCCAAGACCAACGATCACACCAAGCTGGCCGCCATTGCGGACTTTGACCGGGTGCTGGGGCTGAATCTGATTGCCGCCGCCCAGGCTAAGCGGGACGAGCGGGCCAAGGCCGAGGCGGAGACCGAGCACGACCCCGAAATTGAGGCTGCCCTTGCTGCCCGCGCCGCCGCAAAGAAGGCCAAAAACTTTGCCGAGGCCGACCGCATTCGGGACGAGCTCAAGGCCCGGGGCATTGAGATTATCGACACCCCCCAGGGAGCCCGCTGGAAGCGGATCTGATTCACACATCTGCCCGCCGGGCAGGGGAGGAAGCACCATGAAGCTCATGATTCTTGACGGCAACAGCATCATCAACCGCGCCTTTTACGGCGTGCGGCTGCTGACCACCAAAAACGGAGAGTACACCAACGCCATCTTCGGCTTTCTGAATATCCTGGAGAAGATGCGCGCCCAGGAGCAGCCTGACGCCCTTTGTGTGGCCTTCGATCTCCATGGACCCACCTTCCGGCATCTGCGCTATGAGGGCTACAAGGCTACCCGCCACGGTATGCCCGAGGAGCTGGCCCAGCAGATGCCGGTGATGAAGGACGTGCTCCGGGCCATGAACATTCCCATCTATGCCGTCCAGGGTTGGGAGGCGGATGATGTGATCGGCACCCTGGCCAAGCAGGCCGGGGCCCTGGGCTGGGACAGCGTCATTGTCACCGGCGATCGGGACAGCCTCCAGCTGATTGACGACCATGTCCGGGTGAAGCTGGTGGTTACCAAGGGCGGCCAGACCAACGCCACCCTTTATGACAAGAGCTTATTTACCCAGGAATACGGCTTTGCCCCCCTCCGGCTCATTGACCTGAAAAGCCTGATGGGCGACAGCTCTGACAACATCCCCGGTGTAGCCGGTGTGGGGCCTAAGACTGCCACAGACCTGCTGCTGCGCTATGGGACGCTCTCGGGGGTCTATGAGAACCTTACCCCCAAGAATATGAAGGGCAAGCTGTACGAAAAGCTCCTGAACGGCAAGCAGAGCGCCGAGCTCAGCTATGAGCTTGCCACCATCCGTCTGGACGCCCCTGTGGAGCTGGACCAAGAGGCAGTGCTGCTCCATGAACCGGACCGACAGGCGCTGTATGCGCTGTTCCTCCGGCTGGAGTTCATCAAGCTGATTGATAAGTATCATTTGCGGGCTCCAGTGCCGGCCAATGAGACCCATCCTGATGCAGCCCCCGCTGCAGATGCGCCTGTTTGCCGGTATATACAGGATCTGGACCAGGCCCTGGCACTGCTGCAGCATCTGGAAGGCGCCCAGCGGGTCGCGCTGTCTGCGTCAGAGGAGCTGGAACTGGTTGCCCTTGATGCCGGCACTGAACAGGCTATCCTCTGTCGGCAGCATCTGGGCCTGGACCTGGAGAAAGCGCTCTCCCGGCTGTTCTCCGGCAAAATTCCCCTGGCCTGTCACGGCTCCAAAGAGCTCAGACGGGGGCTTTTGGAGCGCTGCCTGCCGGATAACGGCATTGTCTTTGACACAGAAGTGGCTGCCTATGTGCTGGACGCCGCCAGGGGAAAGTACGAGCTGGAGCGCCTGGCGCTGGATGAGTGCCGGCTGAGCCTGCCCACGATGCCAGAGCTGACCGCCCGGGGTCTGTCCGAGCAGGAGGCGGAGGCCGCCTTCCACGCCGCCCGGGCTGCCGGGGTGCTGGCTTTGGTGCCCGGGCTCTCTGCCCGCCTGGCGGAGCAGAACGCGGGGCAGGTGTATGAGGGAATGGATCTGCCCCTGTGCGGGGTACTGGCCCGGATGGAGGTGGAGGGTGTCAGGGTGGATACCGATGCCCTGGAGCGCTTTGACCAGGCGCTGCGCACCCGAATCGCCGCCTGCCAGCAGGAGATCTATCGCCTGGCTGGGGAGGAGTTTAACATCAACTCCACCCGCAAGCTGGGAGAGATTCTCTTTGATAAGCTGGGCCTGCCGGTGATCAAAAAGACCAAGACCGGATACTCCACCAATGTGGAGGTACTGGAGAAGCTCAAGGGCAAGCACCCCATCATCCTGGAGATCATGGACTATCGCACCCTGACCAAGCTCCAGGCCACCTATGCAGAGGGGTTGCTCAAGGTGGTGGGCCCGGACGGCCGGGTGCGCACCACCTTCCAGAACACCGTGACGGCCACGGGCCGCCTGTCCTCTACAGATCCCAACCTGCAGAATATCCCCGTGCGTACAGACCTGGGCGCAGAGATCCGCAAGATGTTTGTCCCCAGGGAGGGCTGGGTCTTTGTGGACGCAGATTACAGCCAGATTGAGCTGCGGGTCCTTGCCCACATGGCGGACGACCATGCCATGCAGGAGGCCTTCCGCTCCGGGGAGGATGTGCACCGGGTCACAGCGTCCCAGGTGTTTGGGGTACCTTTTGACCAGGTGACGCCCCAGCAGCGCCGCAACGCCAAGGCGGTAAACTTCGGCATTGTCTACGGCATTTCTGAGTTCTCCCTGGCGGAGGACATCGGCGTCAGCCGCCAGGAGGCCAAGGCCTATATTGACAGCTACCTGGAAAAATATCACGGCGTCCGTGACTTTATGTCCGCCGTGGTGGAGCAGGGGCGTCGGGATGGCTATGTCTCAACTCTCTATGGCAGAAGACGCTATCTGCCCGAATTGAAGGACGGGAAATATATGGTCCGCCAGGCAGCGGAGCGGATGGCAATGAATTCCCCCATCCAGGGCACAGCTGCGGATATTATCAAGCTGGCCATGCTTCGGGTGGAGGACGCCCTGGAGCGGGAGGGCCTGCAGGCCCGCCTGGTGCTCCAGGTTCATGATGAGCTGATTGTGGAGTGCCCCATGGAAGAGGCCATGACTGTTACCAGCCTGGTCACCCGGGAGATGGAATCCGCCGCGTCCCTCTCCGTCCCCCTCGTTGCAGAGGCCAAGCTGGGCGGCTCCTGGTACGAGGCGAAGTAACACAAAAGAGGTGACATCCCTTGGACACACCGAACAGTCTTGACATTTCTCCCATGCGGCTGTCAGACGTCCCGGCCATTGCCGCCCTGGAGCAGGCACTGTTTTCCGCCCCATGGGACGAAGCATCCATCCGGGCTGAGCTGCAAAACCCGCTGGCCCTGTGGCTCACAGCCCGGCAAGACGACCGTGTGGTGGGCTATGTGGGCTCCCAAACGGTGTTTGAAGATGCAGATATCCTGAACCTTGCGGTGGACCCGCAGTTCCGGCGCCTGGGCATTGGGCTTGTACTGATGCAGCGCCTGGAGCGCAGCCTGATCGAACGGGGCGCGGAGCAGATCACCCTGGAGGTTCGCGCCTCCAATCAGCCTGCCATCCGGCTTTATACAGCCCTGGGCTATACCAGGGCCGGCCTGCGCCGAGGCTACTATGAGCGGCCTCGGGAGGACGCATTGATTCTACAGAAAAGATTGGTGAAGCCATGAATATTTTAGCCATTGAATCCTCCTGTGACGAAACTGCCGTTGCCGTGGTGGCAGACGGCCGCCGTGTGCTGGCGGACTGCATTGCCTCTCAGGTAGATATCCACAAGCTCTACGGTGGCGTGGTGCCGGAGATTGCCTCCCGCAAGCATATTGAGTGCATCTACGCCTTGGCGGACCAGGCCCTGGACCGTGCCGGCGTGACCCGGCAGGACATTGACGCCGTGGCCGTGACCTATGCCCCGGGCCTGATCGGCGCGGTGCTGGTGGGGGTTAATTTTGCCAAGGCGGCGGCCTTCTCCCTGGGGGTACCGCTGATTCCGGTACACCATATCCGGGGGCATATCGCGGCAAACTATTTGGCAGACCCGGCGCTGGAGCCACCGTTTTTGTGCCTGGTGGTCTCCGGTGGCCACACTATGCTGGTGGATGTGGAGGATTACACCCGTATGACCATCTTGGGCGGTACCCGTGACGACGCAGCAGGGGAGTGCTTTGATAAGATTGCCCGGGTGCTGGGCATGCCTTATCCCGGCGGCGCGGCTCTGGATCGGCGCGCCCAGGCCGGGGACCCCTGCAAATATCCGCTGCCCCGGGCCAAGGTGGACGGCAATCCGCTGGATCTGTCCTTCTCCGGGCTGAAAACCGCAGCCATCAATCTGATTCATAACGCCGACCAGAAGGGGGAGACCCTGGATGTGCCTTCACTGTGCGCATCGGTTCGCGCTGCGGTAAGTCAAGCACTGGTCAGCCGCACCGCGCTGGCGCTGGACCAAACCGGACGAAAGACCCTGGCCGTTGCCGGCGGCGTGGCGGCCAACTCGCAGATTCGCCGGGAACTGACTGCCCTGGCCGAAGGGCGGGGCCTGCGGCTGTGTATGCCGCCCCTGTCCCTGTGCGGAGACAATGCTGCCATGATCGGCAGCCAGGGCTATTATGAGTACCTGGCCGGCCACACCGCGGATATGACCCTGAACGCCTACGCCACCAAGTCCATCCTGGGCGAACAGCTGTGAGGCGATTGCCATGAAAGAAGAACAACGTATTCTGTTGGAGCGCCTGCTGCGTCGACATACCCGTTTTTTCTCCGATGGCTTTTCCTTGGATCTAACTGCCGATACAGAGAAGTGGTACCGGCTGATCACTGCCCTGGGCCGCAGACAGGCCTACCGGGCCATGGCGGATTATCTCTGCGGGGCCTATCGCCGCCGGGAGGGCAAGCCTTTCTTGTTCACAGAGTCCTGCGTGGCCTTTGAGCTGGGCTTTCACATCAATGCCTATCTCTGGACCCAGGGCTATCCCATGCCCCGGCATCCGGCCACGCTGCTGTTTTCCAAGGACTCCCTTTGCCGGCACTGCCGTACCGTGGAGATTCAGTCCGGGGATACCAATTATCTGCGCCAACGTCTGATGTTCGGCTACCGTCGGGGGGTGCGCAAAGAGCTCCGCCGCACACAGGCCGATCCCTTCCGCCGTCTGTTCTAGTCTGAAGCGCTCCCTGCCCATGCGGGCAGGGGGCGTTTCAGTTTTTTATCAGAGTGCGAAAATGTGATTTCGGTCTAAGCTTTCCTTAAGGTTGTCGCCTTACAATGGCCTCAGAACAATGAAATGAGGTAATTGCAATGAAACAACTGTGTTCCATTCTTCTTGGCCTATCCTTAGTTTTGAGTCTGATGTTTACGGGCTGCAGCGTGCTGTCTGACCCGGATTCAGAGACAGTGAATGCCGCCCAGACCGCCACGCTGGCTGCGGACAACCAGACCGCTGCAGTACAGCCCGGCCAGGTAGAGGTCTCCGAGTTGTTTTCCGATCGGGATCTCTCCGGCGAATACGACGCCGCTGAGGCTGTGACCATTACGCTGAACGGCGACACTGCGGTCTGCGACAGTGCGGCGGTCAACGTCAGCGACGGGGCGGTTACCATCTCCGGTGCGGGTACCTACATACTTACCGGCACCCTGAACGACGGTTATATTGCGGTCAACGCCGCCAAGACCGAGAAGGTCCAGTTGGTTCTGGACGGGGTTCATATTTTCAGCCAGAGCTTTGCTCCCATCTATGTGGCCAAGGCAGACAAGGTGTTTGTCACCCTGGCCCAGGGCAGCCAGAACACTCTGGAAAACGGAGGCGGCTTCACCCAAATTGACACCAACAATGTGGACGCGGTCATCTTCTCCAAGGACGATTTGACATTGAACGGCACCGGCACCCTGACGGTTGTCTCTCCCGCCGGGCACGGCATTGTGGGCAAGGACGAGGTGGTCGTCACCGGCGGCAGTTACACCGTTACGGCCTCCAGTCAGGCAATTGTGGGCAAGGACAGCCTGAGCATCTCAGACGGCGCCTTCACCCTTACCGCCGGCAAGGATGGCCTGCACAGTGAAAACGAGGACGATGCCAGCCTGGGCAACGTCTATCTGGGCGGCGGCAGCTATACCATCACCGCTGCCGGCGACGGCATCTCTGCCTCCGGCACACTGACAGTGGCAGGGGGCAGCTATCAAATTGCTGCCGGCAGCAACAGCGCCGATACCGACACCAGTCAAAAGGGCATCAAGGCAGGCACCCTGTTGGAGATTTCCGACGGTGAGCTGAACATTGAGAGTCTGGATGACAGCGTGCACTGCAACGGCGATATCCTGATCTCCGGCGGCAGCCTTGTCCTCAGTTCGGGGGACGACGGCGTCCACGCCGACAACGCGCTGACTGTTTCCGGCGGAAGCATTACGGTCAGCCGGAGTTATGAGGGCCTTGAGGGCCTGAACATCCTGCTCAGCGGCGGCAGCATTTCCGTCACTGCCTCAGACGATGGTATCAATGCCGGCGGCGGCAACGATGCCAGCGGCTTCGGCGGCAGGGGCGGCGACCGGTTCGGCAGCGGCTCTTCCGCGACCCTGGAGATCACCGGCGGCGAACTGTTTGTGGATTCCTCCGGCGACGGCCTTGACTCCAACGGCACCTTCACCGTGTCCGGCGGCACGGTATATGTCTCCGGCCCTACCAACGATGGCAACGGCGCCCTGGACTGGGAGGCCACCGGCACCATCACCGGCGGCACCTTGGTGGCGACAGGCTCCTCCGGTATGGCGATGAATTTCTCTGATGCATCCACCCAAGGTGCCATTCTTCTTACTGTTGGCGCCCAGGCGGCAGGCACCCAGGTGATGCTCACCGATGCATCCGGCAATGTGTTGGCCACCTTCACTCCCAATAAGAGCTTTCACTGTGTCAACGTCAGCTGTCCGGACCTGGTCCAGGGCGGCACATACACCCTCACTGTGGGGGACAGCGAGACCCAAATTACCCTGGACAGTCTGATCTATGGCACCGGCACCGGCTTTGGCGGCATGGGCCACGGCGGCATGGGCGGCGGCCCCGGCATGGGCGGTGATATGGGCGGTTGGCCAGGCAGCGGCACCGAAGACGGCAACGGGGAAGGCATCTGGCCCGGTCCCGGGGGAAACGCCCAGGGAACCATGCCCGGCGAGGATGGCGGCACAGAAGGCATCTGGCCCGGTCCCGGGGGAAACGCCGAGGGAACTATGCCCGGCCAGGATGGCAGCACGGAAGGCGGCTGGCCCGGCGGCGGACGTCCCGGCGGCGGGCGTCCCGGCGGCAGGGGCTGACCAGGCAGAGAGGAAGCGCCCGCGGGTGCTTCCTCTCAAATGGTTACAGACCTACTTTTTTCTGAAACAGGGCTGGAAATCCAATGCAATGTGTAGTAGAATAAAGGCGGCTGTCCTGGGGCAGCTTCCGGCGCCATTCCGGCCCCGGACCCAGACAAACACAGAAAGAGGCCCTGCCTATGGAACGCTATGTTGCCTTTGACGTAGAAACTCCCAATGCGCGCAATCATCGGATGAGCGCCATCGGTGTCTGCGTGGTGGAGGACGGGGAGATTACCCGCCGATTTTATACGCTGGTTAACCCCGAAACCTATTTTGACGCTTTCAATATCCGGCTCACCTCCATCACTCCTGCCATGGTTCGGGATAAGCTGACCTTTGCCCAGCTTTGGCCCCTGCTGGAGCCCCTGCTGGACCGGGGAATCCTGCTGGCCCACAATGCGGTGTTTGACCTTGGCGTCCTGGCCAGATGTCTTAAGGACTACGGCATTGACTGGAAGCCCCGGGCGGAGTACGCCTGCACCGTGCGTATGGCCCGCCGGCTTTTGCCCGAGATGGAGAATCACCGGCTCAATACCATGTGTGACCGCTTCCACATTTCCCTGCGCCATCACAACGCCGGCAGCGACGCCGAGGCCTGTGCCCGCCTGCTGCTGGAATACCGGGCCATGGGGGCAGACCTGTCTGCGTTTACCAGGATGTACGATTTTTCCGCCATGCAAACCGCAAGAGGAGAGATGGAACCATGGAACGTCTGATCACCGTCCGCGGCGCCGGCCGGATAAGCCTGGCGCCGGATACCGTTACCCTGCACCTGACTTTGAACGGGCAGGATCCGGCCTACGCCCAGGCCCTGGAGCGGGCCGAGTCAGCCCTGGCAGCTCTGCGGCAGGCGCTTTCCCGGGCGGGCTTTGCGCCGGAAGCACTGAAGACCCAGAGCTTCCGGGTGGAGCCGGTCTATGATTCTGTGCGCAATGACAAGGGAGACTTCGTCACCGCACTGACCGGCTACCGCTGCCAGTACGACCTGTGCCTGACCCTGCCCCTGGTGCCGGAGCGGCTTGGCGCAGCCATTGACGCCGCGACTGCCGGTCCCGCCGCCCCGGAGCTGCAGCTGGAATTTTCACTGGAGGATCAGGACCAAGCCCAAGGGCAGGCCCTGGCGGCTGCCGCCAAGGACGCTGCCCGGCGTGCGGCGCTTTTGTGCGAGGCCTCAGGGGTGAAGCTGGGCGCTTTGGTGCGCATCGACGCCGACCCCATGGCGGGCCCACCGGTGTCGCCCACTGCAGTGAATCTGCCGGGCCTGCGGCTGGCCAAACGCAGCCAACTGCCGGAGCTCACTGCCCTGGACATCTGTGTTGAGGCCGAGGCCCAATTTACCTGGACAATATCCGAATAACAAAAAAGCAGCCTGCGGGCTGCTTTTTTG
>DFIE01000049.1 GCA_002372735.1 Clostridiales bacterium UBA3705 | reverse complement strand
AACAGAATACTGGCTTGAATTGCTGAAAAGGGCAGAGATACGTAAAGATGAAACTATTTCTGCTTTGCTTCACGATTGCGGCTCTATTCGCAGATTGCTTATTTCTTCAATCAACACAGCAAAGCAAAACATGGAAACAAAGTGACAATCCGGATTTTTGTGGTGCTGAATATGGATCAGGTATTTGAATCATGGTCCATGGTCCAGGGGACGGTTCTGTGGACCACAGTCATAAATAGTTTGATTTTCAAGCGGTTTTCACTGTAACTGCACGGATTTTCGCAAAAGAATCTCCCGGTCGGGTGCTCCGGCCGGGAGTTTTTTGCGGCCGGCCTGCAAGGCTGCGTCCTACCGTGCGCGCAAAAAATTATCGCCCACTGCCTTGTCAGCAGGGCGATTTTCGAGTATAATATACTATCTGATGGTTTCAACATATCACAAAGGAGGCAGCCTATGAGAATCGGCATCATCGGGGCCGGGGCCTCGGGAATGGCGGCGGCAATCACTGCAGCCCACACCGCGCAGAACCAGATCCTGCTCTTTGAACGTCAGGCCCGGGTGGGCCGCAAGCTGATGGCCACGGGCAACGGCCGGTGCAATCTCACCAATCGCCGTGCCGGTATCCAGAGCTACCACGGCAGCCGTCCGGGCTTTGTCCAGCCCGCCCTGCGGGAGTTTTCTGTGGACAACACCTTGAATTTCTTTGAGGCCCTGGGCCTATACACCGTCACCGAGGAGGGCGGCCGGGTTTACCCCTACTCTGACCAGGCCAACAGCGTGGTGGACGTGCTCCGCTTTGCCCTGGACCGGAAAAATATCGAGCTGCACCTGGGCACCGAGATCACCGCCGTCAAGCGGGAGGCAGAGGGCTTTTTGCTCCGGGCCGGAGAACAGACCTTTCTGGTGGACCGGCTGATCGTCAGCTGCGGCGGCGTGGCCGGGGGCAAGCTGGGGGGCAGTCTGTCCGGCTACCAGCTGCTGCGCAGCCTGGGCCACCACTGCACCAAGCTCTACCCCTCCCTGGTCCAGCTGAAAACCGACCCCACCCTGGTCCGGGGGCTCAAGGGGGTACGGGCCAACGCCGCCCTGGAGCTGCTGCTGAACGACACCCTCCTGGCCACCGCCAGGGGCGAGGTGCAGTTTACAGAGTACGGGGTCTCCGGCCCTGCGGTGTTTGACCTGTCCAGGGCAGCCTCCACCTGCGAGGGGGGCGTGCTGCGGCTGAACCTGCTGCCGGATCTGAGCACGGAGAGTCTGCTCTCGTCCCTGTGCATCCGGATCTCCCGGCTGCCTCGGCTGAAGTGTGAGGATTTACTCACCGGCATCCTCCACAATCGGCTGGGCCGCGTGATTCTGAAGGCCTGCCAGATCCCCCTGGAGCAGCCTATTACCTCCCTGAACTGGAAGCAGCTCACCGCCGCGGTAGAGCTCTGCCACGGCCTGGAGCTGGAGCTCAGGGGCACCATGGGCATGGAGCACGCCCAGGTCACCGCCGGGGGTATCTGCCTGGAGGAGTTTGACCCCGACACCCTCCAAAGCCGCCTGGTGCCCGGCCTGTACGCCACCGGCGAGGTGCTGGACATCGACGGAGACTGCGGGGGCTACAATCTGCAGTGGGCCTGGTCCTCGGGCCAGCTGGCGGGGCAGCTCCGCCGGGGCAAATGCTGACGGTCCGGGATCTGGCCGTGCCCGTGCGGCACGATGCGTCCATGCTGCTGTATCTGGCGGCCCGGGCTTTGAAACTCCCTGCCTCAGAGATCTCTCAACTCAAAATCCGCAAGCGCTCTCTGGACGCCAGGAAGAAAGACCGGCTCCAGTACATCTACACCGTGGACGTCTCCACCCGCCACAGCGAAAACCGGGTGCTCAAGCAGTGCCGCAACCCCAAGGTCAGCCTGGCCAGTCCGGACTGGTACAAGCCCCCGAAGGCCGCCGCTCAGCCGGCGCACCGGCCCCTGGTGGTGGGCTTTGGCCCGGCGGGGATCTTTGCGGCCCTGGTGCTGGCCAAGGCCGGGCTCCGGCCCCTGGTGATTGAGCGGGGCCAACCGGTGGAGGACCGGCAGCGGGCGGTGGAGGCCTTCTTTGCCGGCGGCCCTCTGAATCCAGAATCCAACGTCCAGTTTGGAGAGGGGGGCGCAGGCACCTTCTCTGACGGCAAGCTGAACACCGGCACCAAGAACCCCCGCATCGCCTGGGTGCTGCAGCAGCTGGCCGCCCACGGCGCCCCGGAGGAGATCACCTACGACGCCAAGCCCCATGTGGGCACCGACGTGCTGCGCCATGTGGTGACGGGCCTGCGGCAGACAATCCTCTCCCTGGGGGGCGAAATCCGCTTTGAAACCCGGCTGATCGGCCTGGAGCAGTCCGGCGGCCGGCTCACCGGGGCGCGGCTGCTGGGGCCGGCAGGGGAGGAGACCGTCCCCTGCACCCAGCTGATCCTGGCCCCGGGGCACAGCGCCCGGGATACCTTCACCTGGCTGTATGAACAGGGCTTTGCCATGGAGGCCAAACCCTTCTCCATGGGGGTGCGGATCGAGCAGCCCCAGGCCATGGTGGACCTGGCCCAGTACGGGGCTGACCGGGAGACCCTGGGTCTGCCGCCGGCGGACTACAAGCTCTCGGTCCACCTGCCGGACGGCACCTCGGCCTACACCTTCTGTATGTGTCCGGGGGGCTACGTGGTGGCCGCCGCCTCCGAGAACGGGGGCGTGGTGACCAACGGCATGTCCAACCACGACCGGGCGGGGCAGAACGCCAACGCCGCCCTGCTGGTGACCCTGCTGCCCCAGGATTTCCCGGAGGACGACCCCCTTTCCGGCATGCGCTGGCAGCGCCGGCTGGAGCAGGCGGCCTTTGCCGCCGGGGGCGGGGACTACCGGGCCCCGGCCCAACGGGTAGGGGATTTTCTGGCCCGGCGGCCTACCCAGGCCCTGGGCAAGGTGCTGCCCAGCTACCGCCCCGGGGTGCAGCTTTGCGACCTGCACCAGGTGCTACCGCCCCGGATCACCGACGTGCTGGAGCGGGCCCTGCCGGAGCTGGGCAAGAAGCTCCGGGGCTTTGACGATCCCGACGGAGTCCTGACTGCCCCCGAAACCCGCTCCTCCTCTCCTGTGCGCCTGCTGCGGGGAGAGGATTGCCAGAGTCTCAGTCTGGCGGGGCTCTTCCCCTGCGGGGAGGGCGCAGGCTACGCGGGGGGCATTGTCTCCGCCGCGGTGGACGGCATCGTCTGCGCCGAGGCCCTGATTGCGTCCTTGGAGAGATAGAAAGCCGTTGCATTTTCCACCGGAATATGCTATGCTAATATGCGTCCCGCCGTCGGCAGACGGGGGTAACGAAAAACCAAAGGCAAAGGAGGGAGTACTGCCATGCGAAAACTGCTGCTGACCATTGCGGTGGTGTTTCTGCTCGCCGGCACGGTGTATGCCGAGGGCACCTCGGTGAAGGATATGCAAACCGACGTCACCGTGGCCAGCGACGGCGCCTGCCAGGTGGTGCTCACCTGCCAGATGGCCTTCTCCGGGGAAGAGAGCTTCACCCTGCCCATTGCTTATGAGGCCAAAAATATCACCGTTTCCGGCGCGGAGTTTACCCGCCGGCGGGAAAACGGCACCACGCTGCTGACGCTCCAGGGCACCCAGAGCGGGGAAAAGCAGCTGGTGATCTCCTATCACCTGGCGGAGACCGTGGTGGACAAGGGCGACAGCCAGGACTTTGCCGTGACCCTGCTCTATCCCGCCTGGACCTGCCCCATTGAGCGCTACCACTTCACCGTCACCCTGCCTGCGGAGTTTGAGGGCTATCCCACGGTGCTCAGCGGCTACTACGGCGACCTGATTGACAACTACATGGAGTTCCAGATCCAGGACGGCGTCATCCACGCCGAGCTCAACCCCAAGCAGACGCTACAGGACCACGAGTCCATGACCCTGCAGCTCACCCTGCCGGAGAGCTACTTTGACCTGCGCTTCCTGGCGGGCAAGACCACCCAGGTGGACAACATGGTCATGCTGATGATGCTGGGTCTGTGCGTGGTGTACTGGGTCATCTTTATCCGGGGCCCGCTGGTAATTCCCAAGCGCCAGGCCATGCCCCCGGTGGGGGGCAACGCCGGAGACATCCCCTATGTGCTCACCGGCGGAAAGGCGGACCTGGCCCTGATGGTGATCCAATGGGCCACCCTGGGGTATCTCAGC
Organism: Clostridiales bacterium UBA3705; assembly: GCA_002372735.1. The sequence continues at coordinate 11,297 of DFIE01000049.1, read as the reverse complement.
ATCCACCGGGTCAGAAAAAAAGGGCTCTATCTCCAGCGGGAGATCGACATGGGCAATGAGTGCAAGCCCCACGAGATTGCCATCTTCAAAACCCTGTTCCGCCGGGGGGACCACTGCGACGTGCGCAGTGCGGAGTACGTCCAGGCCCGGCAGGACGCCGCCTCCCGCACCAAGGACCAGCTGGAGGAGAAGATTTTTTCACCCCACGGCGCCAGTGTGGGCCTGCTCCATCTGGGCGGCGTGCTGGCGGGGCTGAGCCTGTGCCTGGGCATGCTGGATCTTTACGTGGCGCCCCAGAGCTGGCGCTGGTTTGTCATTGTGCCCCTGACCCTTCTGGGGGCCCTGGCCAGCTTCCTGGTCCAGCGGCTGGGGGGCTGCACCCTGCGCCGGCACACCCTGCGGGCTATGGTACTGGGCCTTTTGGGGGCGGTGTACCTGGTGGTGCTGGGGCGGCTGTCCGGCAGCGGCAGACTGACGGCCCTGAATCTGGCGGCCCAGCTGGCCATCGGCCTGGCCACCCGGCTGGGGGGCAAGCGCAGCCGGCCGGGCACGGCCCAGGCCCAGGAGCTGCTGGGCTTCCGCCGGTATCTGCTCGCCACGCCGTCGGAGCATTTCCGCGCCCTGCTTGCAGCGGACGGCCAGTATTTCTACCGGATCCTGCCCTACGCCGACGCCCTGCGGGTGGCCAAGCTCTTTGTGGGCGCCTTTGACCGCCAGCGGGTGGAGCCCTGTGACTGGCTGGCCTGGGAGGGCAAAACCCCAAAAACCGTGGCGGGCTTTTATGCCCTGTATCTGCGCCTGACGGCCCTGCTCCGCGGGGAGCGGCCGCCCCGGGCAAGGAGAAGACGGTAACAACAAAAAAACAACCCGGGCGCTGCCCGGGTTTGCCATTGTCGGAGGTAAAGGATGTACGACGTTGTTCTCTCCCCCTGCCCGGATTACCGGCAGGAGCACTGTCTGGCGGCCCTGGAGGCGGCGCTGACTCCCATCGGCGGGCTGGACTGGGTCAAGCCCGGGATGCGGGTGGGCATCAAGGCCAACCTGGTGGCCGCCATGAAGCCGGAAACCGCCGTTACCACCCATCCGGCCCTGCTGGGGGCCCTGTCCCAGCTGCTGCGGCAGCGGGGGGCGGTGCCGGTGATCGGCGACAGCCCCGGCAACCTGTTCAACGGCCCCGTGCTGCACCGGGTGTATCACACCGCCGGCCTCACCGAGCTGGACGCGGAGCTCAACGAGAATTTTGACACCCTGGAGTGTGAATTCCCCCAGGCCGCGGTGTGCAAAACCTTCACCGCCACCGCCTGGCTGAAGGACTGCGACGGCATTATCAACTTCTGCAAGCTCAAGTCCCACGGCATGATGGGCCTGTCCGGGGCGGCCAAAAACCTCTTTGGCACCATTCCCGGCACCATGAAGCCGGAGTACCACTTCCGCTTTCCCGACGCCATGGACTTTGGCCGGATGATCGTGGATCTGGACGAGTACTGGAAGCCCCAGCTCCACCTGGTGGACGCGGTGGTGGCCATGGAGGGCAACGGCCCCACTGCCGGCACCCCCCGGCCCGTGGGCTGCGTGCTGGCGGGGCGGAATCCCCACAGCCTGGACCTGCTGCTGGCCAGACTCATCGGCCTGCCTCCGGCGGAGATCCCCACCCTGGCTGCTGCCCTGGAGCGAAACCTCTGTCCCGGGGCGGCGGAGGAGCTGTCCATCCTGGGCCCCTGGCAGGATTTTGTCCAGCCCGGGTTTGAAACCGTGGCCCAGCGCAGCGGGCTGCAGTTTCAGAATGTGGCCCGGGGCAGGGCAGGGGCCCTGTTCAGCAGCTTTCTCCAGCGCAGCATTGCCCCCCGGCCCCAGGTGGAGGCGGCGGCGTGCATCGGCTGCGCCAAGTGCGCGGGCATCTGCCCGGCCAAGGCAATCACCATGCGGCGCAAGCTGCCGCAGATTGACCGCTCCGCCTGTATCCGCTGCTTCTGCTGCCAGGAATTCTGCCCCAAGGGGGCCATGAAGGTCAAACGCCCGCCCCTTGCCAGGCTGCTCACATAAGTCCGCCGGGGCGCGCCGCATCGTACAAACCTGCGGCGCGCCCCCGGCTTTTTGCGGTTTTCGGCAGGCCTGGCCGGCATCGGGGGCGGTCAGGCTGCAGTTTGGCCCTCCGGCCTGCGCAGCAGCTCTGCCAGCCCGGCTGCCAGCAGCAACAGGCCAAAGCCCTTTTCCAGCACCGGCCCGCCCACAAACCGGCCCAGCCACAGCCCCAGGCCCCCGGCAGCCATCCCCGCCAGGGCGCCGGGCACCGCCACGTCCCAGCGTACCAGCCGGCCCCGGCTGTGCAGGGCCAGCCCTGCCCCGGCGGAGGGCAGGAAGAACAGCAGATTGACAAACCGGGCTGTCTCTGCCGCCAGCCCCGCCGGTCCAGTGAGCCACAGCATAAGCAGGCTCCCGCCGCCCACGCCCATGGCGGAGAGCAGCCCGCAGCCCAGAGCGATGAAAAACCCGCTCATCCCAGCAGCCTCCTGATCCCGGCCCAGAGCAGCAGTACTGCAAAGCCTCTGCGCAGCCAGACCAGGGGGATCCTGCGGTACAGCAGCCCTCCGGCAGCGCCGCCCAGGGCCCCGCCCAGCAGGACGGGCAGCATTCCCCCGGGCAGTCGGGCCCCGCCCCAAAAGGCGGCCAGGGCCGTGACGGCACAGACCGGCAGCATCACCGCCAGCCCCGTGGCATACCGCTCTCTGCCCTGGAGGGCGGCCCCCAGCAGCGGCAGCAGCACCATGCCGCCCCCTGCCCCCAGCAGCCCGCTTACCAGGCCCGCAGCTGCCCCTGCCAGGGCCCCGCGGCAGCCGGGCTGGAGGCTTTGCACCTTTTCCATTTGCAGCCCTCCCGTCAAAAAAAGCTCTCCGGACAGTGTGTCCGGAGAGCCGTTGTTTTATACGGTTTTGCGATTTTTACTGGGCAGTGGTGTTGGAGTAGAAGGTCAGGTTGGTGTTGGCGTGGGCGAGCAGCTCCTCGTCCAGGGTAATGGTGTTCACCGCGCTGGCCTCATTGAACCAGGCCTCCTGGGCCTTGGACTCCAGGGCACTCTCCACCAGGCTGTACTGATAGGTGGTCTCCTCCATGTGGTCAAAGCGGACGATGTAGTAGTAGTTCGCGTCCTCAAAGCGCTGGATGTCGCCCTCCTTGCGGGCGGTGTCGTACAGGAAGTCCTGCAGACCCTCTACCGCGGTGTAGGACTGGCGGCTCACGGCAGAGGCGGTGGAGTTGTAGCTGTTGGCCTCCAGCAGGGCAGCGTAGTCCTCGGTGCTCATGCCGCCCTTCAGGGCCTCGTCAAACACAGCCAGCTTGTCCTCGGGGGTGGGGGTGCCTTCCTCAGCGTTCTCGTCCACAGCCTTGGAGATGGAGGTGACAAAGGCCATAGCCCGCTGGTAGTCGTTGGTATCCCGGCCGTCAAACCGGACCACGATGTACTTCACGCCCTCATCATCGGGGAAGAGCTCGGTGTCGCCCGCCTTGCGGCCGGCATCGAACAGCCACTCCACGGCGGCCTCGTTCAGGGTGCCCACGGCGTTGGCCTTGTTGTAGGTGGCGGAGCTCACGCCCTCGGGCAGGGTCTCAGCCTTGGGCAGCTCGGCGGCCAGGGCCTCGGCCTCGGCCTGGTTGGCCTGCTTGGCCTCGTCGGTGTAGGTGGTGTTGCCGTCGTCGTCGGTGTCCCCCTCGGCGGAGAAGGCCTTGTAGGAATAGCTCACCAGGTCGTAGTCGTCGGGGTTCTCGGCGTACTCAGCGGCAACCTCTTCGGCAGTGGGCTTGAAGGTCTCGTTCATCTGGTTTACATAACCGCTGTAGGTCTGGATGATCTCCAGGTAGTGACGGTAGCTGTCCAGATCGCAGCCGGAGCCGAACCGGGCGTTCATATACTGCTTCAGGTCGGCACCGTAGCTCTCGGCCTCGGTTTTCAGGTTGTCCACAGCGGTGTCGATGGCGGTCTTGTCGTCGTCGGTCAGGGTGTAGCCGGCCTTGACTGCGGCGTCGTAGATGTTGAGCACCTGCTCCACAGAGGTGTTGGTGTTCTCTTTGAAGAAATCCTCCCAGGTCTGATCCTCACCGTACTGCTGCTCCGCCAGGGGCACGTTGGCCTGGATCATGCCGAACTGCATATACATCTGGGCGTAGTTGGAGGCAGTGGCGTTGTAGAAGTAATCGTACTCCGGCACGGTGATGGAGCGCTCGCCCACCGTGGCCACAGGGGCCTTGACGTCGTAGTCGGGGGCGTACTTCTTTGCGCGGATGGCAAAGGCCAGGCCCACAATGGCCGCCACAGCCAGAACTGCCACGCAGATAAACAGCAGATTATTGCGCTTTTGTGCCTGCTTGGTCTTCTGTGCTTCCTGGAATTTCGGGGACAGGCCGCCCTGATCCAGTTCCTTGCGCTTTTTCTTAGACGCAGATGCACTCATGGTTTCATCCATCCTCTCAAATTGTGTGCTTCTGTACAGTGCCCTGTAATCAGATAGCATACATTATAACGCCAATCCCGGTGACTTGCAAGTGGAAAAAGCGCAAAAAAAGCGGTTTTTCTGAAAAAACAGAAAAACCGTCCGCCGCCGCACCGCCCTTTGCAGGAATTTTGGGTAAAGAAAACCCCGCTGTGGCCGTGTGTACCCGTTTATAACCTGCACGAAAAAGGGCAGGTGGGTTGCCTCTCCGCGGCTTCGCTGTTCCCAACGTCCACCCACGGTCGCGGCCGGGGCGGGAGGTCTACAATCCAACACGGAAGTATCAGGCATCCCTGAGATATGATGTGGGTTTAAAGGGGTACATCACGCACCAAGCAGGGTGTTCAAATGAAGTTATTCGGCGTCCTCGTCCTCTTCGGGCTCCTCCTCGTACTCGTCCAGCAGCAGCTCGTACACCGCGGCCAGCTCGTCCTCGTCGGTGACTGCAAGGAGCATTTCCTCACCGTCTTCCTCGGAGACCTTCAGGACGCTGACCTCCAGCTCGACCTCTTCCTCCTGGCCGGCGGGGCAGACCCCCAGATAGGTGGCGCCGCAGTACTCCACAGAGGCCAGGACCTCCAGCTCGTATTCCACGCCGTCTTCGTCGGTGATGGTGATGAAGTCGTCGCCGTAGAGATTGCTCATCGAAAAATCCTCCGCAAACGGGATGCCGGACCGGCTCCCGGGATGCTTCTATTTTACCCGGTTCGGGCCGGAAAATCAAGAGGCATCCTGCCGATTGGTGCTTGGCAATTTTCGTAAAATTACAGGGCAGTTTTTGTGCAAGCTCACAAAAAATAAAAAATCGGGGCTAGGAATTTCCCTTTTGATGGTATATAATAGATGATGCAAACCAAGCCCGTCTTGTGAGACGGGCGGATCGGAGGGCCTATGAACAACCAAAGCAACGGGAAAAAGACCAAAAAGAAGGCCGACGAGCCCGGCGGCCTGGCAGGGTCTGTCTATATTATATATCACGATCTGGTGTATATCCTTGGCGCGGTGATCGTGCTGTTCGTGCTCTGCGTCCGGCTGGTGGGAGTTTCCGGCAGCTCCATGTATCCCACCCTGGTGGGTGACGAGGAATTTGCCGCCACCAAGGGCGACTATCTGGCCCTGCAGAGCAATGTGCTGTGCGCCGGCTACCGGGCAGGGGACATCGTTGTGGCCTGCGTGCCCGAGTTTGAAGAGGGCAAGCCCATTGTCAAGCGCGTGGTGGCCGTGGGCGGCCAGACCGTGGAGCTGAAGGCCGACGCCGACGGCGCCACCCTGCGCCTTTGGATCGACGGCCAGCCCATGGACGAGCCCTATATCCGCGAGCCCATGCGGGCCAACGCCATCACCTACAGCGGCTTCAAGCTGGAGATCCCCATGGGCTGCTATTTCCTCATGGGGGACAACCGCAACAACTCCACCGACAGCCGTGACCCCCGTATCGGCGCCGTGCAGGACCGGTATATCGTGGGCCGGGCCCTGATGGTGCTGCTGCCCGGGCAGGACTGGGACAACTTCGGCCAGCGCAGCTGGTCCAGATTCGGAGCGATCAAATCCAATGGCTGAGGAACTGAACATTCAATGGTACCCCGGGCATATGACCAAAACCCGGCGGATGATGGAGACCGACCTGAAGCTGGTGGACGCGGTGTGCGAAATTGTAGACGCCCGCATCCCGGTCTCCTCCCGTAATCCGGATATTGCCGCCCTGTGCGGCAGCAAGCCCCGGATGATCATTTTAAACCGCATCGACATGGCCGACCCTGCCCAGACCAAGGCCTGGGCTGCCGCCTTCCGCAGGCAGGGCTTTGCTGTGATCCAGACCGACTGCAAATCCCGCAAGGGGATCTCCGACTTCGGCCCGGCCCTGCGCAGCCTGCTGGCGGAAAAGCTCCGGCGCTACGCCAGCCGTGGCATGGCGGGCAAGCCCCTGAAGGTGATGATCGTGGGCATTCCCAACGTGGGCAAGTCCACCTTTATCAACCAGGTGGCCGGCCGCAAGGGCGCCAAGACGGAAAACCGCCCCGGCGTCACCCGGGGCAAGCAGTGGGTCACCATCGACCAGGGCCTGCTGCTTCTGGACACCCCGGGCATCCTCTGGCCCAAGTTTGACGACCCCGAGGTGGGCCTGCGCCTGGCCTATACCGGGGCGGTAAAGGACGATATTTTGGACATCGAAACCCTGGCCATGCGGCTGATGGAGCTGCTCTGGCAGCGCTATCCCCAGGCCATCCGGGACCGCTATAAGATTGACCCTCAGCCGGATACCGACGGCTGGGAGCTGCTCCGGCTGGCGGGCAAAAGGCGGGGCTTTTTGCTCTCCGGCGGAGAGATTGACACCGAGCGTATGGCCCGGGTTTTGTTGGAGGAGTACCGCAGTGTCAAGCTGGGCCGCTTCACCCTGGAAACCCCGGCCGCAGAAGGGGAGAGCACGGATGCACCAGCTGACCTATGAATACGAAGACCTGGCCCGGACCCAGGGTTACGCCCTGGTCTGCGGGGTGGACGAGGCCGGCCGGGGCCCTCTGGCGGGGCCTGTGTGCGCCGGGGCCTGCATCCTGCCCCCGGGGCTGGAGCTGCCGGGGCTGGACGACTCCAAAAAGCTCTCCCCCAAGCGGCGGGAGGCGCTGTATGACCTGATCACCCGGCAGGCCCTGGCCTGGGCGGTGTGCATGGTGGACGAGCGCACCATTGACGAAATCAACATTCTCCAGGCCACCTTCCGGGCCATGCGGGGGGCCGTGGCGGCCCTGTCCGCCGCCCCGGACTACTGCCTGGTGGATGGCAACCGGGACCCCGGCCTGGGCTTGCCCACCCGCACGGTGGTCAAGGGGGACGCCACCTGTCCCTCCATCGCCGCGGCCTCCATCCTGGCCAAGGTGACCCGGGACCGGTACATGCTCACCCTGGATGCCCAATATCCCCAATACGGCTTTGCCGCCCACAAGGGCTATGGCACCAAGGCCCACTATGCAGCCCTGGCCCAATACGGCCCCAGCCCTGTCCACCGGAGGAGCTTTCTGCACCCGGAGGGGGACCGATGAACCCGGCAGGCAGCACAGGCAGCTGGGGCGAGCAGCTGGCTGCCCGGTATCTGCGCCGCAGGGGCTACCGGCTGGTGGCAGCCAATTACCGCTGCCGCTTCGGGGAGATTGACCTGATTGTGAAAAACCGGACCTACATCGTCTTTGTGGAGGTCAAGCTCCGCAGGGACGATCATTTTGCCCGGGCGGCGGAGTTTGTAGACAGCCGCAAGCAGGCCCGGCTCCGGGCCACCGCCGGCCTGTGGCTGAGCCTGAACGAGACCGAGCTGCAGCCCCGGTTTGACGTGGTGGAGATCTACGCCCCCCAGGGCGCCGAGACCCGGCGCCCCCAAATCAACCATCTGGAGGACGCTTTTCAATGAAGACCTATCCTGTTTTTGACCTGCACTGTGACACCGCGGTGGAGCTCTCCGCCCAAGGCAAGTCTCTGGCCCAAAACGATCTGCAGCTGGATCTGGCCCGGGGCGACCGGCTGCTGCACCACATTCAGTACTACGCCTTCTGCTGCGTCTACGACCAGACCGGCGGGGCTCTGACCCGGCCCCAGGCAGAGGCAAAATTCGTCACTGCCCTGTCAGACTTTCTCACCCAGCTGGAGCAGAACCATGACCGGGTGCGCCTGTGCCGCACCGCGGAGGATCTGATCCGGGTGACCAAGGCCGGCCTCCGGCCGGCGCTGCTCTCCCTGGAGGGGCCGGAGGTCATCGGCTGTGACCCGGGCCGGCTGGAGGAGCTGAAGGACCTGGGCTTTACCATGACCACCCTGACCTGGAACCACCGGAATCTGCTGGCGGGCTCCCATCTCACCGGCGAGGGCCTGACCGACCAGGGCAGGGCCTTTGTCCGCCGGGCACAGGAGCTGGGTATTGTCATCGACGTGTCCCATCTGTCTGAGCGGGCCTTCTGGGACGTGGTGGATATCACCTCGGCCCCGCTGGTGGCCTCCCACTCCAACAGCCGGGCGGTGTGCGACCACAGCCGGAATCTCACCGACGAGCAGTTCAAGGTGCTGTGCAACCTGGGCGGGCTTGTGGGGCTGAATCTCTACGTCCCCTTCCTCACCACAGCCGAGCGGGCGGACTTCTCTGACGTCAAGCGGCACATTGACCACTTTTTGGACCTGGGCGGGGCCCACCACCTGGCCCTGGGGGGCGACCTGGACGGCTGCGACCTGCTGCCCGACGGCTTCACCGGGGTGGACAGCTACAACGACCTGGGCGCCTATCTGGCGGCGTGCGGCATGGAGGAGGAGCAGATCAACCACATCTTTAATAACAACGCGGTACACTTTGTCCTGCGCCACCTTCAGCGCAGCCGGGTGGGCGACTAGCCGGGAGGGGATATGTCACTGTACGCCATCGGAGACCTGCACCTCTCCTTTGAGGCCAACAAGCCCATGGACGTCTTCGGCAGCCGCTGGGTGGGCTATGTGGACAAGCTCCGCCGGGGACTTTCCGTCATCGGCCCGGAGGACACCACCGTCCTGCTGGGGGATCTGAGCTGGTCCATGGACCTGGAGCGGGCCAGAGAGGACTTTGCCTTTATTGCAGCCATTCCCGGCCGGAAGATCATTCTCAAGGGCAACCACGACTACTGGTGGACCACCGCCTCCAAATTTTACAAATTCTGCGCCCAAAACGGATTTGAAGATCTGTGGGTGCTGCACAACAACTGCTACACCTGGCAGGACCTGGCCATCTGCGGCACCCGGGGCTGGTTCTTTGAAGAGGACAAGCAGGGCACCCACGATGAAAAGGTCTTCAACCGGGAGATGATCCGGCTGGAGACCTCTCTGAAGGCCGCGGGGGACCGGGAGAAGATCTGTTTTCTCCACTACCCGCCGGTGTACCGGGGCTATGAGTGCCGGCCCATTCTGGAGCTGCTGCACCGCTACGGGGTGCGCCAGTGCTGGTACGGCCATCTCCACTCCGAGAGCCACCGCCTGGCCATCACCGGCCTGTACGAGGGCATCGACTTTCACTTGGTGGCGGCGGACTATACGGACTTTGTCCCGGTTTTGGTCAAAAGTCCGGAAAATTCACAAAATAGGACTTGAATTTTGAATTTTTTCTGCTAGAATATAACGGATTAAGGCATCATACGGCGTTTACGCCTGCCGTGAACCATACAGGAGGATATCATACCATGAATGTCAAAAGCGCAAACCGTGAAAACAACACGCTGAAGGTCGTCGTCGAGGTCGAGAAGGAAGTCTTCGAGTCCGGCATCTCCAAGGCCTATCTCAAGAACCGCAAGTACATTGCGGTGCCCGGCTTCCGCAAGGGCAAGGCCCCCCGCAAGATGATCGAGAATCTCTACGGCGCCGAGATCTTCCACACCGACGCGGTGGAGGAGATCTTCCCCGACGTGTTCCAGCAGGCGGTTCTGGACCAGGGCTGGAAGACTGTGGGTCAGCCCTCTGTAACCGATATGAACGTCCGGGAGGACAAGTCCCTGGAGCTCACCATCCAGGTGGACCTGTATCCCGAGGTGGAGCTTGGCCAGTACAAGGGCGTTGAGGCCCCCAAGACCGAAGCCGTTGTCACCGACGAAGAGGTGGAGGCTGAGCTGGACCGCAAGGCCAACGACGTGGCCCGAATCGTCACCGTGGAGCGTCCCGCCCAGGAGGGCGACACTGTGGTCATCGACTACAAGGGCCTGAAGGACGGCGTCCCCTTTGACGGCGGCACCGCTGAGGACTACGAGCTCCGTCTTGGCAGCCACACCTTCATCCCCGGCTTTGAGGAGCAGCTGATCGGCGCCCAGGCCGGCGAGGAGAAGGAGCTGGACATCACCTTCCCCGAGGACTACCACGCCAAGGAACTGGCCGGCGCCCCCGTGGTCTTCCAGGTGAAGGTCCACGAGATCAAAGAGACCCAGGTTCCCGCCAAGGACGACGAGCTGGCCAAGGACGTGTCTGAGTTTGACACCCTGGAGGAGCTGCGCGCCGACATCCGCAAGGATCTGCAGAACAAGAAAAACGAAGAGGCCGACCGCGCCTTTGAGTCCGCCGTGATGGAGAAGGTGGCCGAGTCTGCCAAGGTTGAGCTCCCCGCCGCCATGATCGACGCCGAGGTGGACTCCGAGATGGAGAATTTTGACTATCAGCTGCGCAGCCAGGGCATGAGCCTGGAGCAGTACAGCAAGATGCTGGGCGGCGACCTGTCCGGCTTCAAGGCCAGCATCCGTCCCTCCGCTGAGCGGCAGGTCCGTCTGCGCACCGTGCTCACCGCCATCGCCGAGGCCGAGGGCATCGAGATCGGCGAGGAGGACCTGAACGCCGAGTACACCAAGCTGGCCGAGCAGTACGGCATGGAGCTTGACAGAGTCCGTACTCTGGTCCCCGCTGAGGAAATCACCACCGACCTCAAGGTCCGCAAGGCCCGTGACCTGGTGGTGGCCGCTGCCGTGGCCACTGCGCCCGAGACCGAGAAGCCCGAGGAATAATCCACTGCCCGGCGGGTTACAATGATTCTGAGACCGGGGCTCTGCCCCCATCGAAAGGAGAAGCCAATATGAGTTTAGTTCCCTATGTGGTGGAGCAGACCAGCCGGGGCGAGCGTTCCTACGACATCTTTTCCCGCCTGCTCAATGACCGCATCATCATCCTGTCCGAAGAGGTCAACGACACTACCGCCAGCCTGATCATCGCCCAGATGCTCTATCTGGAGGCCCAGGACCCGGACAAGGACATTCAGTTTTACATCAACAGCCCCGGCGGCGTGATTACCTCCGGCCTGGCGATTTACGACACCATGCAGTACATCAAGTGCGA
>DFIE01000132.1 GCA_002372735.1 Clostridiales bacterium UBA3705 | reverse complement strand
GGAGCTGGACCGCTGGGCCATCACCCGGCTGAACAAGCTCATCGAGACCGGCTTCAAGGCCTACGACAACTACGAGTTCCATGTGCTCACCCACGCGGTGAACGACTTCTGCGTGGTGGAGCTCAGCCAGTTCTACCTGGATATCCTCAAGGACCGGCTGTACTGCGAGGCCAGAGACGGGCGCAAGCGCCGCTCCGCCCAGACCGCCCTGTACCTGATCCTGGACACCATGGCCAAGCTCTTTGCCCCCATCCTGGCCTTCACCTGTGACGAGATCTGGCAGGCCATGCCCCACCGGGAGGGTGACGACACCCGGAACATCCTCTTCAACGAGATGAACAAGCCCTTTGCCGACTACGCCCTGGACGACGCCGCCATGGCCAAGTGGGACGTGCTCATCCGGGTGCGGGAGGACGTCAACGGCGTGCTGGAGGCCGCCCGGGCAGAAAAGCGCATCGGCAAGGCCCTGGAGGCCCACGTCCAGCTCCTGGCTGAGGATCAGCCCGCCCGGGACGCCCTGGAGGCCATCCGCCGGCTGAATCTGGCGGAGCTGTTCATTGTCTCCAGCTGTGCCGGCGGCACAGACATCCTCCACGGCGGCCAGACCCAGGCGGTCACCGGCCGGGGCACCAACTATCCCGGCCTGATGATCCAGGTGAGCGAGGCCCGGGGCACCAAGTGTCCCCGCTGCTGGATGCACTCTCTGGATGCCGACGCCCAGGGCCTGTGCCCCCGCTGCGCTGCGGTGGTGGCGGCCCTGACCGAGGAAGGCTGAGTCCATGGAGGCGCCAATGGAAGAGCTGTTAAACCCCGCCGCCCCTGCCCAGGCTCCGGAGGATTTGACCAACCACTGCATCGTGAACCAGAGCAGTCTCACCAAGGCCCTGCGGATGGTGTATCAAACCCCGGCCCACAGGGCAATCAACGTGTTTTACATCGCGCTGGCGGCCATTTTGCTGGTCTGCCTGGGGCTGTGTATGTATTTTCAACTGCGCCTGTCCCTGAAGGTGGAGTGCGCCGCTCTGGCACTGCTGAGCGTGGCGCTGCTGGTCTACCGGGTGGTGTTTCAGCCCGGGGTGGGGGCCAGGCGGCAGCTGCGCCGCAGCGAGGAGATCCTGGGCAAGCGGGAGTATGAGACCGTCACCCGCTTCCACGACGGGCGCCTCTACACCCGGCCCGAGAATATGCAGGAGGAGACCCCCCTGGATTACAAGCACATCAAGCGGGTAAGCGAGGGCAAGCAGCACATTGTGCTGCAGACCAAGCGGGGTCAGCTGATCCTCCTGGATCGGAAGGGCTTCCTCCACGGCACCGAGCGGGACTTCTGGCATCTGATGGCAGACCACTGTCCCTCCGCCAAAATCAAGCGCCTGGGGTGAACCCGCAGGCCGCAAAAAGCGCACCGCCCGGGGGGATCTCCCTCCGGGCGGTGCGCTGTATCTGTCAATCCTCCAGCCGGTCCGGGTACAGCTGCAAAATGGCGGCGTGGGCGGCAGCCTGCTCGGCCCGCTTTTTGCTGGTGCCCTCGCCCCGACCCACTTCCCGGTCGTTGAGCAGCACCTGCACGGCAAAGCGCTTGTCGTGGTCCGGGCCGGACTGGCCGGCCAGCCGGTAGACCAAAACCTGGTCCCGATGCTGCTGCACCAGCTCCTGCAGCATGGTTTTGTAGTCGGTGTTCAATCGGATCCGGGCCTTGGTGTCCACCAGCACGTGGGTGTAGATGAACCGTTTGGCCTGGTCCAGGCCGCTGTCCAGATAGATGGCGGCAATGATGGCCTCCACCACGTCGGCCAGGATGGAGATCCGCTCCCGGCCGCCGGTGGCCTCCTCGCCCCGGCCCAGCCGCAGCCAGCTGCCGAGACCCAGCTTGTCGGCGGTCTGGGCCAGGCTGGTCTCGCACACCAGGTCCGCCCGCAGCTTGCTCAAATTCCCCTCGTGGAGCTGGGGAAAGGTGCCCAGCAGATAGTCCGCCGTGACAAAGCCCAGAATGGAGTCTCCCAAAAACTCCAGCCGCTCATAGCTCATAAGCCCGTTTTTCAGCACCTCGTTGGCGTAGGAGGAGTGGCTCAGCGCCTGCTCCAGCAGGGCGGGCCGGGTAAAGGTATAGCCGATGGCCTGTTCCAGCTGTGTCATGGCTCGCTCCGTTCCAGGCGCATCTGGTCGATGTTGGCCTTGATCTCCTCGCAGATGCCGCTTTCCACCGCGGCCATGGCCTGGCGCACCGCGCCCACCACCGCCTCTGCGTCAGAGGAGCCGTGGGCCTTGATCACGGGCTTGGAGATGCCCAGCAGCATGGTGCCGCCGGTTTTCTTGTAGTCCATAATGCCCAGCAGCTCTTTCAGATCCTTCTTCAGCAGCAGGGCCGCCAGCTTGGTGCGCAGATTTTTCAGCAGGGTGTGCTTGAACAGCGAGCCCAAAAACAGGGCCGTGCCCTCCAGGGACTTAAGCATCACATTGCCGCTGAACCCGTCGGCCACCAGCACGTCGCAGGCGCCCTCCATGGCCTCCCGGGCCTCGACGTTGCCCACAAAGTGGATGACGCCGTTGTCTCCCGCCTGCTTCAGCAGGGCGTAGGCCTCCCGGTGCAGGGGGTCGCCCTTGGTGTCCTCGGCGCCGTTGTTCAAAAGGCCCACCCGGGGCTGGTCCACCCCCAGGGCCTGCTTGGCGTAAAAGGAGCCCATGCAGCCAAACTGCAGCAGGAACTCCGGGGTACACTCTGCGTTGGCCCCGGCGTCAATCAGGATCATCCGCCCGGTTTTGGTGGGAATGGTGGGGCCGAAGGCCGCCCGCCGGATGCCCCGCACCCGCTTGACCAGCAGGGTGGCGGCAGACAGCAGGGCCCCCGTGGACCCCGCGGAGAGGAAGGCGTCGCCGCCCCCGTCCGCCAGGAGCTTCAGCCCCAGCACCATGGAGGAGTTGCGCCGGGTTTTCACCACGGCGGCGGGGTCGTCGTGCATGTCCACCACCTCGGCGGCGTCCATCAGCTCCACGCCCTTGGGCAGGGTGTCGATGCCCTGCTCCTTCATAATGGAGAGCAGCTGCTCCACCTTGCCCACCAGGACGACGTCCACGTTCAGCTCCTTTGCGGCCTGAAACCCGCCCTTCAGAAATTCCAGCGGCGCGTGATCGCCGCCCATGGCGTCAATGATGATCTTCATCGAAAAACTCCTCTCTGTCTGTGTGTGCGGCGGTCTCGATCTCCGCCAGGGCCCGCTGGGCAATGGCCAGATTCTTGTTGGCCTTGCCCTTCACCCGGTAGCCCAGGGGCTCCATGATGCCGAAGTTGATGTTCATGGGCTGGAAATGGGTCACCGACCGGTCGCTGATATAGGCCGCCAGGGCCCCCACGGCAGTGCGCGGGGAGAACTCCGGCAGGGGTTTGCCCAGCACCTTGGCCGCCATGCTCACCCCGGCCAGATAGCCCGAGGCGGTAGACTCCACATAGCCCTCCACTCCGGTGAGCTGGCCGGCAAAGGCCACCAGGGGATCCCGCCGGTCGGCGTAATACCGGTCCAGCAGCCTGGGGGAGTCCAGGAAGGTGTTGCGGTGCATCACCCCGTAGCGGACAAACTCCGCCCCGGCCAGGGCCGGGATCATGGAAAACACCCGCCGCTGCTCGCCAAAGCGCAGGTGGGTCTGAAAGCCCACCAGGTTGTACACGCTGCCCGCGGCGTTGTCCCGCCGCAGCTGGACTACGGCGTAGGGCTCCCGGCCGGTTTTGGGGTCGGCCAGACCCACGGGCTTCAGGGGGCCGAAGCGGAGGGTGTCCTCTCCCCGCCGGGCCATGACCTCCACGGGCATACAGCCCTCAAAGACCTTGCTGTCCTCAAAGCAGTGGACCGGCGCCTCCTCGGCGGCGGCCAGGGCAGCCACAAAGGCCTTGTATTCGCCCTCATCCAGGGCGCAGTTGATGTAGTCCGGGGTGCCCCGGTCGTAGCGGGAGGCGAACCAGGCCTTGTCCATGTCGATGGATTCAAAGCTCACCAGGGGCGCCGCCGCGTCGTAGAAGTTCAGATAGGTGCCTTGGCCGAAGTACGCCCCGATGGCGGCGGACAGGGCGTCCGCGGTCAGGGGCCCGGTGGCCAGGATCACCGGCCCCGGGGGCACCTGGGTGACCTCCCGGGCGGTGACGGTGATGTTGGGGTGGGAGCGGATTTTTTCCGTCACCAGCCGGGAGAACCCGCCCCGGTCCACTGCCAGGCAGCCCCCGGCCTCTACCCGGGTGGCGTCGGCGCAGGCCAGGATCAGGCTGTCCAGCTGCCGCAGCTCCTGCTTCAGCAGGCCCACGGCGTTTTCCAGCCGGTCCCCCCGCAGGGAGTTGGAGCACACCAGCTCAGCAAAATCCGGGCTGTGGTGGGCGGGGGTCATCTTCTCCGGCTTCATCTC
>DFIE01000127.1 GCA_002372735.1 Clostridiales bacterium UBA3705 | reverse complement strand
CTTCAGGGCGGATGTGGGCATCCGCCCCTACGGGGGCCGCTACGGAAGAGCGTGTACACAATCCGCCCTGCGGGTGCTTCCTGCGGCCTACTGCTGATTATACCACAACACGGTGAGCCGGGGCAATTGGTTTCGGAAATATTCCTCAATCCGGGCGCGGTCGGCCCGGAGGGTGCCCTGGGCAAAGGGGGGCTTGCCGCCGCCCCGGCCCTCCAGGGCCCGGTTCATGGCCTTGACCCGGTCACGCAGATCTCCCCCGGTCTGGCCCAGGGCGTAGGCGTAGCCCGCCCCGTCCGACCCGGAGAGCACCGCGCACAGCTCCCCGGTCCGCTCCATGGCCGCCAGACACAGCCGGCGCACCGAGTCCGGGCTCAGCTCCGGCACGTGGACCAGCACCTCCCCACCGGCGGGCAGACTCCCCGCCAGCAGACCCAGATACCGGTCCTCCCACCGGGCGCAGGTCTGCTTGCGCTGGGCAAGCTCCCCCTGCAGCCGGGTCACGGCCCCGGCGGTCTCCAGGGGCTTGGCCGACAGCAGGCCGGAGATCTGCCGGTTCTGGGCGCAGACCGCCGCCACGTAGTCATAGGCCCGGCGGCCGCAGACCAGCTCCACCCGGACCCCCTGGTGGAATTTCACCGCCGACAGCAGCTTCACCAGGCCAATCTCCCCGGCCCGGGCCACATGGGTGCCGCAGCAGGCGCACACGTCCACCTCCGGGAACTCCACCAGCCGCAGGGGGCCGGCAATCTCCTTTTTGGAGCGGTAGGTCTCACGGCAGTCCGCCTGGCTGGGATAGACCCGGGTGCGGGTGGGCCGGTCGGCCCAGATGGCCCGGTTCACCTCGGCCTCCACCCGGGCCAGGTCCGCCTGGGTCAGGATGCCGTCAAAGTCGATGGTCACCAGCTCCGCCCCCAGGTGGAAGCCTACGTTTTCATAGCCGTACAGCCGGTGCACCGTGCCGGAGACCAGGTGCTCCCCGGAGTGCTGCTGCATCAGGTCAAACCGCCGGTCCCAGTCCAGCACCCCGGTGAGAGTGCCCGCCACAGGCCGGTCGGTGAGATGGCGGATCTGCCCCGCCTGCTCCTGCACGTCCAGCACCCGGGCCGGGCCCAGGGTGCCCAGATCCGGGCTCTGGCCGCCCCCCTCGGGGAAAAAGGCGGTCCGGTCCAGGGTGACCCACCAGCCCTCCGGGGCGGGCTCGCAGGCCTGGACTACTGCGGTAAAGCGACGGATGTAGGGATCGTCGTCGAATAATCGTTGGGTTGGCATGGGGGTGCCTCCTTCCATGGGTTTTCGGGGTCGGGATCGGTGGGGTCCCAGCCGGACTTGGGGTCGTCAAGGGGCAGGGTATCGGCGGTGGGCCGGGGCACGGGCAGGGACGCGGTGTCGTAGATCCGCACCCGGGTGCCCTTGGGGCAGTAGTCAAAGATCCACTTGCAGTCCCGCACGGGCAGGCGCACGCAGCCCATGGAGGCGGCGGTGCCCAGCTTGTTGTACTCCTCGGTCTCCAGGCTGTCCTTGGCCTTGCGGTGGTAGGGCACGGAGTGGAACAGGATGTTGCCGGTGATCCGGCTGACGTACTGCCCCCACACCCCGCCGAACAGGGCGCCCCACTGGTATTTGGAGCCCAGGGTGTAGGTGCCCGAGGGGGTGGCCCGGCCGGTGGAGCAGAGAAAGACCTTGACCGGCATGGTGTACTCCCCGGTCTCGTCCTTGCCGTAGACGATGACCACGTTCTGGCTGCGCAGCACGTCGATGGCGTAGGGCAGGGGGTCGTCCAGCCCGGCGGAGTAGATCTCGTCGGACCAGTTTTCCAGCCGGACCCGGGACGTGGTGGCAAAGACCCGGTCCCCGGCCCGGAGCTCCAGCCGCAGCAGGGAGGTGTCGGCGCTGAGATAGCGGGTAAAGGGGAAGTCCACGGTGATCCGCAGCCGGGTATCGGGGGTGAGACAGAGGTCGGGGTTTTCGTAGATGGTCTGGCCGTCCCGGGTCAGGGTGAGGGTGCAATCCACGGCGGCGTCGGGGTCCAGGCCGGAGAACTCCGGGGCCAGGCTCACCGAGGGGTGGCCGGCGCTGGCGGTGAGATTTTGGGGCAGGACCAGCTGCAGCCGGGCCAGGGGATCCGGCGGGGCCTGGGTCTCCGCCACGGGTTCGGTGACCGGGGGGACGGTGGATTCCGGGGCGGCGGATTCCGCCTCCAGCGCGGCGGCGGTGCAGCCGCACAGCACCAGCAGCGCCAGAATCCAGAGTATGGCTTTTTTCATAAGCCCTCCTGTAGATGTGGTTTCCTTACATTATACTAAATTATGACGGATTCCGCAAGGGGTCTGGGACGGATTTACGGCATTGCGCCCCGGGGGGGGAGAATTGGGAATTGAGAATTGAAAATTGAAAATTGAAAATGGTGGAGTTTTCAAATTGCTATTTGAAAACATTTGAAAATTGCCGGTTGCGCATTTGCACCCGTAGGGGCGGATGCCCACATCCGCCCGTGCCCTGGCCGCCGTTCCCACCGGGGTGACGGGATGCGCACGCACCCCGTAGGGAACGCTCATGCCCACGCAGTGGGACGAGCGTTCCGGCCGGCCGTCGGCCGGCTGGTTGCGTGCAGTGGGATGAACGCAAAATGTATCGATTTCCGGCGGTAGGGGACAG
>DFIE01000099.1:268-3941 GCA_002372735.1 Clostridiales bacterium UBA3705 | reverse complement strand
CGGGGATGCGGTCCTGCTTGGTCACAGTCTTCCACTCGGCGCCGTCGAGGTACTCGATCTGGTACTTGGAGGGCTCAGCGTAGCCGCCGTTCTGCCGGTCGTTGTAGAAGTAGATGGCAGCCATGTCCACCTTCTTGGGCTCGGCCAGCTTCAGCACCAGGGTATCCTTGGCGTTGGGGGTCTGGTCGTTGCCCCAGAAGGGCATATCCACGGTGGTGCCGTCCACCACGGCCTGGGGATCGGGCTTCTCTTCGTTGACAGCCTTGGAGGTGTTGTCGGTGCCGTCGGCTCTGTGCTTCTCCGC
Source organism: Clostridiales bacterium UBA3705 (assembly GCA_002372735.1). The sequence continues at coordinate 3,637 of DFIE01000099.1, read as the reverse complement.
CCAGGAGGCAGCACGGGCGTTGGCGGGGGTGTAGCTGGCGGTGACGGTGGCGCCCTCGGCCACGTTGTTCAGGTAGCCGCCCTGGCCGTCCTGATACATACCGGACATCTCCATGAGGCCCTTGGTGCGCTCGTCGGTGATGACGGTGTCAATGGCGGTGGGGATGGCGTTGCCGCCCTTGGAGAAGAGCACCTCGCCCTCGCCGTCGATGGTGACCTCGCCGGTGGCGGGGTCAAAGACCACATGGGCCAGCCGGTCCAGGGTGAGAACCTTTTCGCCGTCGATGAACAGGGTGTAGCCCTCGGGCAGGTCGTTGTAGTAACGGGTCTCGTCACCGATCTTGTCGAAGGACACGGTGATGTCATGGCCATGGTAGCGGGCGTTGTTCACCAGGAAGTGATCCCACTCCATGTCGATGGGGAACAGCTCGATCTTCTCGTCGGCACGGGGGGTGATGCCCGCCATGTCCTCAAAGAAGATGTAGTTGTAGTTGCCCAGGATGTTGTGATAGATCCAGGACCGGTAGAAGGCGTCGATGGTCCGGGAGCCGTCGATGTTGTAGAACTCGGAGTTGTTGGGGTAGCGGATGTCGCCGGAGTTGGGGTAGATCAGCCAGGCCATCCACTCAGTCATCAGGCCCAGCATATTGCCGGTGACGTACTGGTGGGCGGTGTCGTAGGTGCGGTAGGCCGCCTCATAGGCACGGGCCTGGACGGTGAAGTTGATGTTGGAGAAGTTGTTGGAGCCGGGGTTGGTCTGGTTGTCCACCTGGTTGGCGGTGCACATGGGGAAGATGGGGAATTCCTTGCCGTTTTTGAAGGTGCGCAGGGCGGGCGCATACTTGGCGATGGAGGCCTCGTCCGTGGGCACCAGGCCGACGGCGTAGTAGTTGTAGTTGTTGGACTCGGTGATCTTCACCAGGTGGGTGTTGGCGGAGTTGTGGCTGTCGCCCCGGGTGGTGCCGTAGGTCTCAAATTTCTGGTCGTCCTCGCACCACAGCACTCTCAGCACGGAGGCGCGGATCTCATCGGCCAGGGTCTGGTACTTGGCGGCATTCTCGGTGTCGCCCAGCAGAGTGTACAGCTGCGCGGCCCGGTCTGCGGCGGCCCAGACGTAGGCGTTTTCGCCGTGGGCCTTCCAGCCTCTGGCAACCGCCATGGAGATGGTGTCGGCGTCGTTGCCGGTCATGTAGTTGTTGCGGTAGGTGATCAGCTTTTCGCCGGCAATGTGGTTGCCGTAGTGGTCCAGCTGGCCGGTGGCGTCATGGCCGAAGTAGTAGGCCAGGTTGCGGGCCATGTCCTCGCCGCCGCCCACCACATAGAAGGCCTCGGTGCCGGACTGGGCGATGTACTGGCCGTAGTGGTTGTTCCAGTTGTTCCGGTTGCCGGGGTTATCCAGGAAGGCGGAGGACTGGGAGGAGTTGCCGGCAGACAGCAGCGCGCCGTAGATCAGGTAGGGAGAGCGCAGCCACTTGGTGTCCTGCATGTGCATGGGCTGGGTGAGGATGATGGCGTTGTTGTAGCCCAGGCAGCCCTCGATGGTGATCGGGTACTGATAGTCGTAGCCGGGGATGTTGGCGTCCAGAGAGTTGAAGCGCTCGGACCACCAGCGGTAGAGGATGGCCTTCTCCACGGCGGGATTGGGCACGTTGATGTAGGGGATGTTCTGGGCCCAGTAGAGGTTGTATTCCTTCTTCTGGGTACGGATGGCAGTGAGATTGTCCATCTCGGCAAAGCGGATGTAGTCCTCGGTGGACTCGGGGATCTCCTTGGTGGTCATGGACAGGATGACCTTGGCCTCGGCGCTGCCGCCGGCGGGCACGGTGATCTCACGGGTCAGGGCGCTGCCGTCGCTGTTCAGGGCGAAGTCGTTGCCCAGCAGGCGGGGAGTCAGCTGGGTCAGGTTGGAGGGCGACATGCGGGTGCCCACCAGCTCGTCCAGCTCTGCGCCGTCCACCGTCACCTTGGAGGGAGAGGTGGTATAGGGGGAGGAGGCGTTCAGCGTCAGGGTCACGTCGCTGGCACCGGGGTTCACCAGGGTCAGGGCGGTGACGGCCACGTTCTGCTCAGAGATGAACTTGGTGACCTGGGCCACCACGCCGGTGTTGCCCACGGTGTAGGTGGAGTACCAGTTGGAGGGCTGGTTCACCCGGTTGGCGGTCTGCTCTCTGGTGGTCAGGTTGGAGCCGTTCTGGGCAAAGGTGATGACCACCAGGTTGCCGCCGCCCAGGGGCTGATGGTAGGCGGGGTTGCCGCCGAAGCCGATGACGGAGGGGGTGGAGGTGTTCATGTACAGGGCACGGCCGCGGGTGAGGAAGGTGTTGGCGTCGTCTGCGCCGCCGTTGCCGGCAGAGCCGGAGGCGACCCCTGTACGGGAGAGAATCCGGTCTACGTAGAAGGAGTCCCCGCCGGCGGCGAGATCAGCCTCGTAGATCTTCATCATGATGTCCTTGTCAGACAGCTGGGCGCCGTTGTTGGTAACGTCCAACAGGTCTGCAAGACCCTCGGTGTTCTTAAAGGTGGGGTGGCCGATGTCCTCTGCGTTGTCGTAGGTAGGCGCTGTGGCAAAGGCCGTCAGCGTCAGACCACCCAGGCAGGAGACTGCCATCACCAGGGACAGGAACACCGCAAGGGACTTGCGAAGCAGGGAATTTTTCATATGCGTTCCTTTCCTTTCTGAATGAATCCTTCAGTTTGGCGGATCTGGCTGCCGTCACCGGGCTTGCCGGTGACGGCAGCGTGGGAAATGCTTACTTGACCACTTCGCGGTAGAGGAAGGTCACAACCTGGGCTCTGGTGCAGGTGGCATCGGGGCCGAAGGTGGTGGCGCTCAGACCGTTGGTAATGTTGCCCGCCACTGCCCAGGCAACGGGGACCGTATAGAAGGCGTCGGCCTTCAGGTCAGTGAAGGGGCTGTCGGCGGTCTCTACCTCCGGGCTGCCGGCGAACCGGTACAGGAAGGTCACAATCTGGCCGCGGGTGCAGCTGCCGCCGGGGTTGAAGGTGGTGGCAGTCATGCCGTTGGTGATGCCCTTCTCCACTGCCCACAGCACGGCGTCGTAGTAGAAGGCGCCTTCCACCAGGTCGGTGAACGGGGTCTCGGTCTTCTCAGGCGCGGGCTTGCCGGCGGCTCTCCACAGGAAGGTCACCGCCTGGCCGCGGGTGATGGTGCCGTTGGGCACGAAGGTGGTGTCGGTCATGCCGTTGGTGATCTTGTTCACCACAGCCCAGTCGATGGGATTGTGGGCCCAGTTGCCGCGAGCAGGCATATCGGTGAACTGCTTCAGGCCCGGGCAGGTCTCGTCGTCCACGCAGGGCAGGCCCGGCTTGGTGGGCTCTACCGGCACGGTGGGAACGGTGGGCTCGGTGG
>DFIE01000099.1:0-183 GCA_002372735.1 Clostridiales bacterium UBA3705 | reverse complement strand
TGGGATTGGTGGGATTGGTGGGCTCCTCGGGCTTGGTGGGCTCCACGGGGATCTCGGGCTTGAGCGCGTCCATGGCGTCCAGCAGGGCCTTGAGAATGGCCTCCACCTCTTCCTTGGTCTCGGCTGCCTCAATGTCTGCCAGGCCCTGGGCCAGCAGCGCATCCAGCTGGGCCTCGGTCTCTT
>DFIE01000054.1 GCA_002372735.1 Clostridiales bacterium UBA3705 | reverse complement strand
CAGGGCGACCCGGGCGAGAGCCGCTTCTACCTTTCCGCCGAGGACGATCTGATGCGTCTGTTCGCGGGCGACCGCTTCTACAGGACGCTGGATATGTTCAAAATGGACGAGGATATGGCGATCGAGGCGAAGCTCTTCTCCAGCGCCGTGGAGAGCGCGCAGAAGCGCGTGGAATCCAACAACTTCGCCATCCGGAAAAACGTGCTGCAGTACGACGACGTGATGAACACCCAGCGCAAGGTCATCTACGAGCAGCGCCTGCAGGTGCTCAACGGGGAGGATCTGCGCGCCAACATCGAGAGCATGATGCGCTTTGTGGTGGACACCGAGGTGGAGGACAGCTTCGGCCAGGACAACTACATTGCCGACATGGCCCAGATGGATGAGCTGCTGGCCCGGTTTGAGGGCAAGTACTTCCCCAAGGACGCCTGGCGTCCCACCCTGGACGAGATCAACCGCATGGAAAAGCAGGACGTCAAGGACAAGATCCTCGCCCTGCTCCAGGCCACCTACGCCCAAAAGGAAGAGCTCTATACCAGCCCCGTCATGCGCGAGATGGAGCGGGTCATCACCCTGCGGGTGGTGGACGAATACTGGATGGACAACATCGACGCCATGACCGACCTGCGCCAGGGCATCGTGCTGCGCTCCTACGGCCAGGTGGACCCGGTGGTGGAGTACAAGCGCGAGGGCTTCGCCATGTTTGAGGGTATGATCAACGCCATCAAGGAGGAGACCGTCCGCCGGCTCTTCGCCTTCCGCCTGCGCAGCGAAGCCGATATGCAGCGCAAAAAGGTGGCCACGGTCACCGGCACCGGCGGCGGGGACAAGACCGTCAAGCGTCAGCCTGTGGTCAAGAAAGTCAAAGTGGGGCCCAACGACCCCTGCCCCTGCGGCTCCGGCAAGAAGTACAAAAAGTGCTGCCGCGACAAGGACCTGGGCCGGGTGTCCGAGGGCTAAGTCCGCGTCTGTAGGGACAAGCATTGCTTGTCCGCGTACACCGCACGGAAGCAATTGAGAATTGAAAATGGAAAATTGAAAATTGTGGTGTTTTGCAGATTGCCATCTGCAAAATGAAAAAACAATTTTGAGCCTGTCCAACGCGGGAACCTGCTTGTAGGGGCGGCCATTGGCCGTCCGCGTATCCCCATTCGTAATGCCCCCGGAGCATGACAAAAAGGAGAGAAAGTCATGGATACTGTCATTTCTGTAATGGAATTGACGCTCTGTAGGCTTGGCTTTGCCGGGACCTTCATCGCGCCGATTGCATGGATCGTTTTCGCGGTTACCCAGCACCGCCTGAAGAAGACTGTAACGGAGCCGCAGCGGAAACACCGCCGAGCTTTGCGGAAGGTCAGTTTGATCCTTGCGATCCTGTTTACGCTCTGCGTTATATACCTCTTCTTTGCCTTATCCGATAATCCGGCTGTGCCGCTGCCCAAAACGACGTAGTGTTCTGCTGAAAGGTTTGCCCTATGACATACAATGAAATCGACATCTCCAAATCCCCCCGCAAGGCGCATTTTGACCACTTCCGGAACGCGCCGAACCCTCATGTGGGCGTTACTGTTGATGTGGACGTGACGGAATTCCTGCGGCTTTGCAAGGAAAAGGGCTGGTCTTTCTACCTGGCCTTCATCCGTGCTGCGGCTATGGCTGCCAACGCTGTGCCGGAGCTGCGCCGCAGAATCCGTGGGGATCGGGTGCTGGAATACCTGCGCTGCGACACCTCCCACGTTGAGCTGCTGGAAAACGGCGCCTATTGCTATTGCACCCTGCGGCATGACCCCGCCCAAAGCTGGGAGGACTATATGCATTATGCCGTGGCCCAGAGAGCACTGGCCAAGGCCGACGCTTCCATCGAAGAGGAGGAGGACGTGGAGAGCCTGTATTTCATCTCCACCATTCCCTGGCTGCATTACCGGGATTTTTCCCAGCCGAATTACGGCCCGGACGCCAGCAATCCCGCCATCACCTGGGGGAAGTATGAGCCGGATTACCGGGGCAGGCTGATGATGCCGGTCTCGCTGCTGGTTCACCACAGCCTGGTGGACGGGCTGCAGCTGGCCGACTTTTACCGGAATCTGGAACAGGTCCTGGCCGAGCTCTCCGGCCCGGAGACCTGACAAGGAGGCCCCATGTTTCAAACACACATTGCCCCCCAGGGGCCGGAGTACCTGACCTCCGACCTGCTGGGCACGGCCCACTGCTTTACCACCCGGCTGGGCGGGGTGTCCACCGGGCACCTGGCCTCTCTGAACCTGGGGGTCCACCGGGGGGATCGGTGGGAAAACGTCTATGAAAACTATCGCCGTCTGGGCGCCGCGGTGGGCTTCACCCCGGAGCAGACGGTCTTTACCCGCCAGACCCACACCGACAAGGTGGAGCGGGTCACTGCCGCAGACCGGGGCGCCGGTCTGCTGCGGGAGGTGGAGCCCGAGCGGGACGGCATCTATACCGACGAGCCGGGGGTTGCCCTGGTCTGCTTTGGGGCGGACTGCACCCCCATCCTCCTCCACGACCCGGTGACGGGCTGCGTGGGCGCGGTGCACTCCGGTTGGCGGGGCACTGCCGCGGGGATTGTGCTGGCCTGCATCCGGGCCATGGGCAGGGACTACGGCGTCCGGCCGGAGAATCTCCGGGCGGCCATTGGCCCCTGCATCGGCGGCTGCTGCTTTGAAACCGGGCCCGAGGTCCCTGCCGCCATGGTCTCCGCCCTGGGGCAGGCGGCCCGCACCGCCATCCGGCCCGGGGCAGGGGACCGATCCTTTGTGGATCTCAAGGCCCTGAACCGGCTGTGGCTGGAGCGTGCCGGGGTCCGGCAGATTGACGTCTGCCCCGACTGCACCCGCTGCCGGCCGGACCGCTACTGGTCCCACCGGGTCACGGGCAATGCCCGGGGGTCCTTGGCGGCTGTGATTTTGCGTACCGGGGAGGAATGCCTGTGAAACGTCTGATTTGTCTGCTGCTGGTGCTGGCCCTGGTGCTGGTGGGCTGCGTGGATGTGCCCACGGTGACCCGGGAGGAGACCGAGCCCGACGAGACCCAGCCGGCGGGGGAGGAGGCCCTTGCCGCAGAGGAGACAGCCACAGACTTCGGCCTGGCCTACATTGCCGAATACGGCTTCAATCCCTACAAGTGCACCTGCATCACCAACCGGCCGGTGCTCTCCCTGGTCTATGAAAGCCTGTTTGTGCTGAACAACACCTTCCAGCCCGAGCCTGTGCTCTGCGACCGGTTTGCGGTGTCTGAAAACGGCCAAACCTACATTCTCACGCTCCGTGAGGGGATCGTCTTCTCCGACGGCAGCGAGATGACCTCCCAGGACGTGGTGACTTCTCTCCGGGCGGCAGCGGGCAGCGAATATTACGGCTCCCGCTTTGCCAAGGTGGCGGATTTTTACACCTCTGACAGCCGCACGGTGATCATTGCGCTGAACACCCCCTATGAAAACCTGCCCCTGCTGCTGGACGTGCCCATCGTCAAGGCCTCCACCGTGGACGACCAGGAGCCCGTGGGCTCCGGCCCCTATTATCTGTCCGCCGGCGGGTCCAAAAGATTCCTGCAGCGCAGCCGCCGCTGGTGGCAGGACGCCCAGCCCCCTGTGGACGAAACCCGCATCCTGCTGGAGCCTGCCCTCAGTCCCTCCGAGGTCCGCGACAGCTTTGAGTTTGGCGCCACCAGCCTGGTCTGCGCGGATCTGAACTCTCCCACCGCCGTGGGCTACCGCTGCGACTATGAGCTCTGGGACTGCCCCACCACCGTGATGCAGTACCTGGGCTTCAACCTGGGGGCGGGGCTGTTTGCCAACCAGGAGTTCCGCTCCGCCGTGACCCATATCATCAACCGGGAGGCCATCATCGCCTCGGTGTACAAGGGCTTTGCCGAGCCCGCCTATCTGCCCTGCGCCCCGGCCAGCCCCCTGTACGACGCCGACCTGGCCGCAAGCTACGGCTATGACAAAAATCTCTTTCTCCAAGCCAAGCGGGCTGCCGGCATCACCGAGGGCGACACCGGCACCATCCTGGTCTACGCCGCAGATTCCAGCCGGGTGGAGGCTGCCCACCAGATTGCCGACACCCTGGCGGAGGTGGGGGTCAAGCTGGAGGTCAAGGCCCAGGACTATGACACCTACCGCTACAATCTCAGCCACGGGGTGTATGATATGTACATCGGCGAGGCCCGGCTCTCCGGCAACTTTGACCTGACCGAGTTCTTCCAGGCCTATGGCAGCCTGTGCTACGGCGGCCTGCAAAGCGGCAACATGACCAAGCTCTGTGCCGACGCCCTGGAAAATTCCGGCAACTGCTACAGCCTGCATAAGAGCGTCATGGACACCGGGTATTTCTGCCCCCTGCTGTTCAAGTCCTACGCCGTCATGGCCAACCGGGGCGTGATCACCGCCCTGCAGCCCGCGGTGGACAACGTCTTCCACCTCTCCGGCGGCCGCACCCTGGCGGATGCCAGCGTCTCCTATGACGAGATGACCGGCAACATCACCCCGGACAATACCCCCCTGGAGACCGACGAAGCCGGCAACCCCATCCTCCCCACGCAGACCGATGAGGCCGGCAACCCCATCCAGACCGAACCCATTGAGGACCAGCCCTGACCGGGCCGGTCCTCATTTTTTTGCCCGGGGGCCTTGACAAGCAGGGAATAATGTGCTATAACTGTATTAACACAACTAATACAGTTAACACAGCAAACAGAGAGGAGTGACGCGGTTGATCAATCTGAACTACCGGGACCCCCGTCCCATCTACGAGCAGCTGGAGGAAAAGCTCCGGCGGATGATTCTCTCCGGGGCCATTGCCCAGGGGGAGCGGCTGCCCTCGGTGCGGGAGCTGGCGGGCAGCCTGGCCATCAACCCCAACACCATCCAGCGGGCCTATCGCGAGCTGGAGGCCAAGGGCTTCACCTACACCGTGCCCGGCAAGGGCTCCTTTGCCGCCGCCCTGACCGAGGTGGACCATGCCCGCAAGCTCCAGCTGCGGCAGACGCTGGTCTCGGCGGCCACCGAGCTGATCCAGCTGGGCGCGTCCAAAGAGGAGCTGATCAAACTGATACAGGAGGAAACACCCCATGCTTGAAGTACGCAATCTGACCAAGACCTTTGACGGCTTCCGGGCCCTGGATGAGCTGTCCCTCACCGTGCCCAAGGGGGCCATCTACGGTCTGGTGGGTCCCAACGGCGCGGGCAAGTCCACAGTGATCCGGCACATGACCGGCATTCTCCGGCCGGACAGCGGCACCGTCACCATTGACGGCAGCCCGGTGTATGAAAACCCCGCCGTCAAGGCCAAAATCGCCTATATTCCCGATGATATTTTCTACTTTCCCTCTTCCAATCTGCGGGACATGCGCCGGTTCTATGGGGGGCTGTACCCGGGCTTTGACCCGGACCTGTACCGCAGCCTGCTGCAGGTGTTCGGCCTGGATGAGACCATGGCCCTGCGGCGGTTTTCCAAGGGCATGCAGAAGCAGGCGGCCTTTCTGCTGTCCATCTGCATCCGGCCGGAGCTGCTGATCCTGGACGAGCCTGTGGACGGGCTGGACCCGGTGATGCGCCGTCAGGTCTGGAGCCTGATGCTCCAGGACGTGGCGGAGCGGGGCACCACGGTACTGGTGTCCTCCCACAATCTCCGGGAGCTGGAGGACGTGTGCGACCACGTGGGCATCATGCACAAGGGCAAGATGATGCTGGAGCGCACCCTGGCGGAGCTCCAGGACAACGTGGTCAAGGCCCAGGTGGTCTTCCGTGAGGGGGCGGACACCCTGCCCGAGGGGCTCAAGGTGCTCCACCGCTCTGCCAGCGGCAAGATCCACACGCTGATCATCCGGGGCAGCCAGGAGCTGGTCAACAGCGCCCTGGCCTCAGTGAATCCGATTTTCTTCGACCTGGTCCCCCTGACCCTGGAAGAAGTATTTGTCTATGAGTTGGGAGGTGTGGACTATGAAGTCAAGTCTGTCATTCTGTAACGGCACCCTGCTGCGCAAGAATCTCACCCGCTTTGCGCCTCTGTGGGGCATTTACCTGGCGGGGGTGCTGCTGGTGGGCCCGGTTCTGCTCTTTGTGGCCCTGGGGACGGCCGGCCATGCCAACCGGCGAGAAATCGCCGAGGAGCTTCTGCTGGTGCTCCGGATTGCCAGCATCTACGCCCATCTGATTTACGCTCTGCTCACTGCGGGGGTCTGCTTCAAGTATCTGCATAAAACCCGCAGCGCCTATATGATGCACGCCTTTCCGGTAAACCGGCTGACCCAGTTCTGCACCAACGTGGTCTCCGGGCTGCTTTTTGCCCTGGTGCCCCAGCTGCTCAGCGCGGTGCTGTGCCTGCCGGTGCTGGCCCTGTACGGGGTGCCCAATGCCCTGGGGCTTGCCGGCGCGCTGCTGGCACACTGGGTGCTGCAGTATCTGTGCTTCTTCGGCCTGGCGGTGTTCTGCATGATGCTCTCCGGCCGCACGGTGATTGCGGCGCTGAGCTACCTGGCGGCCAACATCATCGGCTGGGCCCTGCCCTTTATGGTGCTGCGGATTGTGGAGCCTCTGTTCTTCGGCCTGGATCTGGGCGGCAGCAGCTTCACCTTCCTCTCTCCTATGATCCAGCTCTCCACCCAGGCAGGGGAGGGCCTGCTCTGGCCCGCGGTCTACGGGGCGGTGGGCCTGGTGCTGCTGGCCCTGGCCTGGCTCCACTACCGGGTGCGGCAGCTGGAGCGCACCGGCGAGGCCATGGCCTACGGCTGGGCCCGGGTGGTGTTCCTTCTGCTGTTCACCCTGATGGCGGGGCTCACGGTGGGCTGGGTGCTGTGGATGATTTTCTCCATGGGCGGCAGCATCTACCACGGGGTGTTCGGCTTCTGCCTGTGCCTGTGCGCAGGGCTGTTCCTGGGCTGCTTCGGCGCCCGGATGATGCTCAGCCGGACCGTCCGGGTGTTCCGGCGGGGCAAAAACTGGCTGGTCTACGGCGCCATTGCCCTGGCGGTGGTGCTGTGCGTGCTGGGGGTACGCTTTGACGTGCTGGGCCTGCAGCGCATGGTGCCCTCGCTGCAGAGCGTCCGCTCTGTGGAGATTTACACCCAGGAGAGCAGCATGTTCGGCCCTCCCGGCGACCAAATCATCATCGAAGATCCCCAGGAGCTGCAGACCGTCCTGGCCCTCCACCGGGAGCAGACCGAGCAGATGGCGGCGGGCAAGATCCTGGCGGAGCCGGACGGCTTTGCGTCCAATCCCTTTGCGCCCCGTGGAAGCATACGCTACCGGGTGCACCTGGTGTATCACCTTCGCGGCGGCCTGACAATTCGCCGGGCGTATATTCTCACCAATATACAGGAGGGTAGCAAGCTGCTCGATGGGCTCTACGCTGTGCCCCAGCGCTGCGAGGAGTACTATGCGCGGATCCTGCCCGAAACGGTGCGGACGCTGGAGGTGTACAAGACCGACACCACATACGGGCTGACCGGGAAATCTGCTTCGATCTACCCGGAGCTGCGGCAGGCGATTCTGGCCGACGCCGCGGCGGGGAAGTTCCCGATTCATTGCAACGCGGTGCGGTACAACGTCATTTTGCAAAGCCAGGAGGGAGATGGGCATTCCTATCTCAACCTGGACGTCCCGTCTACCGCAGCCCAGACCTTGGCGCTGCTGGACTGAGCAGCGATCACGCCCTGCGGCGCCTTCCGCCCCGGGGCGAATAAAAAAGAATACCGGCTGCAGCAGACGGGCCTGTCTTGCTGCAGCCGGTATTTTTTGTGGCAGTGCCTTCCGGGCCCGGATCGGGCCGCAGGAGGGGCACAGGAAAAATAAAGGTCCGGGAGCCTGCCGAACTCCCGGACGGTAGAAAAAAGAAAGGAGGAATGAAAGAAAATGAAAACGATCTTGCATGGTCATATTGTATTCTGAAAATATTAAAAATGTAAGGCAAAAGTTTTTAAATAAGTGTTAAGTTGAAAATGTTTTTTTCAAGTCTGTCATACGTCCCGCCGCCACCCCACCGAGGTCACGGAAAACGTACGCACCCCTTCCGTAGGGGGCGAACTCGAAGAGTCACGAAGTATGCCTTTCATCGGCCCTAAGGTCCGCCACCCCACCGAGGTCACGGGAAAC